>QIDW01000021.1 GCA_003230435.1 Acidimicrobiia bacterium
GTGGACGCGTCGATCCCGGCTGGGACCAGTCGGGCCCGTAGATCGGCGAGGTGGCTCAGCTTGGCTTCCACGTCGCGTCGGCTATGCAGCGTCGACCGCAGGCGGTCGACCAGGTCACGTTCAAGAGAGTCGAGGTCGCCATCGAAGTCGGTGACTGCGACGAGGGCGAACCACCAATCCCAGTGACACCACTCGACCCCGGCGAGATGGACCCACGGCTCGGGTCCGAATACCGGGACACGACGCGGCTTTTGGGTCACGACTGGGTCCATCTCTGACGGGCTCGGACAGGTTGGAGACAGGCGAGCGCATCGAGGGGTTGGGACGGGTCGAGCCACACCCGAGCAGTGAATATCGCCTCGGCGTCGTCCCAGCGTCGCTGCCGCCACGCACATAATGCCAGACCGTGTAGGCACCGCAGGAAGGGCCGGTTGTCGATCATCCCCCACGGAAGCACGCCGTCGAACCCGTCGGGCAGCGAGCGCTCGGCGACCGCCACCCCGGTCTCGTAGAACTCGACGGCCGGGCCCGGCCCACGAGTATCGAGGGCGATCAGCCCCAGATGCCCCCAAGCGTCGACACAACGGTCATCGATGGCGAGCAGACCTTCGAGGAGGCGAACACCGTCGCGGTGATGGCCGGCCCGGTGCAGCTCGGCGGCGTCGACGATCGGGTCGCTGTCCCAGTCATCCGGGCTGACGCTGGGCAGCACCTGCTCCATCTCGAAGCTCGGTCGCACCCCGGCGGCGATCACCTCCTGGCACAGTGGATGTACCGGCTCGCCGGGTTCACCCCAGTACTCCTCGGCAGGGTCCCAGTCACCCATCGGGTTCAAGGCCAACGGGGCTCCCACGTCCATGAGGACCGTGGAGAAGCGCGGGTACATCCACCGGGCGGCACTGCCCGGCTCGGAGAGGGGAAGCGGAGTGGCACCGGACCAGCGCCGGTAGGCGTTGAGGAGTCGCCGGGTCTGAACGGGCAGTGGGCCGACCGGCGTGATGTCAAGGAGTGAGACCGCGTGGTGCTCACCTGCTCTCCGACATACAGCCACCAGCCCTCGGCGTTCAAAACCATCGAAGTCCACCGCGTCAACCTCGACCTCGACACCGACCACTTCGCCGCGGAACGGATACCGGACGTCCTCCTCGAAGGCCTGGCGGAACGACCACAGCTGCTCGTTCTCGCCGTAGGCATCGAGAAGGGTCTCTTCAATCAGCTCGTCGATCGTGTCGCGCATCAACTCAGATTATCGGCTCTTCGGAAATGAGCGGGGCTTGGTGATTGCAGGGATATGACAGGGGCTCCGCCAATCTGAAGGTATCTATCGCCTTCAGATGGGAGAACCCCGTGGAAATTGATCCTACTGTCATGTGCGAGCTGCTCGTCGGACTCGGCGACGTAAACGTCCTGGGTGTCGCCGGTTGGGCTGGCAAGAGAGCGCTCCAATGATGTGAACAGCTCGAGGACGGTCGGTGCTTCGAAGATGCGGTAACGCTGCCTGCCGACATTTCGCTGTGTCAGGATTCCCGCATCGGCGAGGCGGTTGATGGCTGCTCCCGTTGCGACGTCGGAGCGGTCGATGAGTCCGGCGGCTGATTCCACGGTCAGGAGGGGGACTCCGGGGAGAACGTCGAGGAGCAGTTCCAGAGCGGATCCCATTCGGACGGTGCCGAGGTTCGACCGCCACTGGTGGA
>QIDW01000120.1 GCA_003230435.1 Acidimicrobiia bacterium
ACGGCCCCGATCATGACGGCAAGCAGAGCCACACCGGCGGACTCGAAGATCAACATGGACCGTCCGAGAAGTTCCTCTCCGAGGGCGACCGTGGGGTCGCCTGTCACAACGGGCCGATCCGGGAACTCTGCCACCAGTCCGACCAGCGCAAGGACGACGAAAGACCCGAGACCGGCCATGAGGGCCGTGCGGTTCTGGTGAACCATGGTCATCGGGTTCAAGCCGGCGGGGTTCATCATGAACATGATCATGAAGATCGCCATGATCGTCATCTCGCCAGACATCATGAGAAGGAGGATCAGACCGAGAAACTGAGCGTCCACCACAACAAGCATGCTGCCAACGGCAACGAACGAGACCATGAGCCAGTACGCAGCTCTCAACATCGAGTCGGTGCGGAATACCAGCCACCCAGATACCACTGCACCGACGCCGAAGGATGCGATGAGAAAGTACGACAGCGGTTCCGGGTTCATAGTGCTATCCACCCCGACAGGAACACGTCGACGAGTGCCAGGGGCAGCAACACGACCCACCCGAACCAAACGAAGGTCTGAATGCGGATTCGCGCGATCGTGCGGCCGGTGAGTGCCAAGATGATCAACAACAGTGCAGTCTTGAACAAGGTCCAGAACCAGCCTGGCAACACGGGGCCGAGGTAACCACCGAGGAAGACTGCCTGCCCCATCAGTGCGAGGGTGACCATCAACGCCGCCCGCGAAGTCCGCCACATCGCCAGCCTCACACCAGACGCCTCAATCACGACTCCGCCAGCGAGGTCGGCACCCTCCGGCAGATCGAACGGACCCCAGAACGCGATCGCGGCGGCCGTCACCAGATAGATCGGGAGTCCAAGTGGTTGCTCTACGAGAAACCACAAACTCGACTGTGCCTCCACGATGACACCCACCGACAGCGACTCTGCCGGGATCGCGGTTGTCAATACAACCAACGAGAAGGGAATCCCAATGGACAACACGACAGCGGCGAATCGATACCCGCCCACCATCGAGAACACCGAGTTTGCAGAGACCAGCACGATCAACATCGCTGCCCCGAAAAGCACCAAGCCCGTGGGGATGTCTCCTCCCGGTGACGGACCGGCAATCGGAACGGCGACCGCACCCACAGCGGCCAACGCGCCCAGCAGGGCCGGGGCAAGTATCCACGCGGCGTAGTCCGGTCGTTCGGTTGTGGTGATCGGTTGCAGCAGCAGGAAAGACAGTCGTTTGACTGGGTACGTGAACGCTGAACGCACACCCGTTGTCGAGCCGCTGAGCAGGCGGTCGGTTACTGCGAGGACGTAGGCGCCGCCGAGCAGGACCAGGATGACCTGAATCAGGATTCCCAGAGCGGTCATATGGCCGTATTCCCGAGTGATACGGATTCCATGTCGACGTCGAGCGAATGTATGACGGTGACGAGGTCGCCCCATTCCATCCCCGTCAACAGCGCCTCCAGCATGGAGATCGACATGTCTGCGGGGCTGGGACCGCCAATCCCGCGGAGGCCATCGGGTGCCTCGACTTCACCGTCCCCAAAAGCCTTCCGATCACCTGCCCTGTCTGCAAGGCAGACAGCCTGGGCCGCCTCATCAGCTCGTTGTTCGAAGCGCGCCCACGCGTCACCACCGGAGCGCGTCACGACCTGAAAGTCGATCTCGCGATATCCCTGCTCCAATGTACGCCGGTCGTCTGGTACTCCAGCTGCACGGGCTACCGGCCCAAGGTTCGATATGTCGACGTCTTTCGGCAGCTTGCCGACCGTTCGCATTGCCATGGGACGCAACAACGCCCTTCGCGCTGATGCCATAAGGCGCTCGACGGAAGCGGTTTCACCCGGTTCGATAGTGGCTGCCAGGCGGTCCGCTCTGCGCGCCAATCGGTCGACGCCTGCGATCGCAAACGCGTCGGCCATCCATTCGAGGAGGTGCCTGGCGCGGGCCATTTCGAGATTGCGAATCGGCATCGGTTCATGAAGGGCCTGATCGAAAATGCCGCGAGACCCGGCCGCTATGGGGTTGGCCGCGACCACCTCGACTCCCTGGGCGACGTCGCCCTGGAGTGAGACCCGAAGTGACAAACCGGCCGGGAATCCGACGAACCATGGTCCGATGACGACCGGTAGCTGGTCCAACTCGAGATTGTCTCGGCTGGGTGAGCGGGGCGCGAGCGGTCTGCCGTACGGCGTTCCACCCGTCATCCCCGCACCACCGTGTCCGTACGGTCCTACGCCGCGCCATTCGACGTGGTCGATATTTTCAAGCCATGGTGGCTCGGGTGGGATCACCCCTGTCACCACGTCCTTGAACTGTTTCCGAATTGTTGCGGCTACATCTGATACGTCACCCATGACGTGCGTCCCGACCGGCACCACCGTCGGTTCGGAAGGCCCCCAGCTCACCGTCTGGCGGGGCCCCGCCATCTGGTCGTGCACGTGCTGCACTGACTCGGTGGCAGCCTCGGTGAGCGTCCCCGCGATCAGCAGTACGGCTGCGTGGCGCGGTGAAGCAACGATATTGATCCCCTCGGCGAGTCGCAGCCGATGGATCTCGGACCGGTATCCACCGCCTACAACTACGAAAACAGGCACGTCGCTGGTTTTCG
>QIDW01000117.1 GCA_003230435.1 Acidimicrobiia bacterium
CCGGGGTCTATTACGGCACGTCGAACATCGAGGCCAACTATCACCGCGGTCAGCCGATGTACGTTGTTGGTGGGGGAAACTCCGCCGGTCAGGCGGCTCTGTTCCTCACACGTTTCACCGATTCGGTCACCATCGTGATACGAAGGGGTGATCTCTCAGAGACCATGTCGCAATACCTGATCGACAACATCGAGGCCAACGACTCGGTTGACCTCATGCCGAAATCGCAACTCCTTGAAGCCAAGGGCAGCGACCATCTCAAGTCCGTTGTCTTCAAGGACCTCGTCTCGGATGAGGCCACCGAGTTTGAGGCCGGCGCGCTATTCATCTTCGTGGGCCAGCGAGCGCACACGGATTGGCTCAGCGGCGTAGTGCAGCTCGATGATCGCGGTTTCGTTCTGTCCGGGACAGACATCGGGCAACTCAAAGGCTGGAACGTTGACCGTGATCCCCTGCCTTTGGAAACTTCGGTACCAGGGATCTTCGTGGCGGGTGACGTCCGACACGGGTCGATCCGAAGAGTGGCCGGTGCCACCGGAGAGGGCGCAACGGCAATCCGTTTCGTGCATCAACATCTGTCGTCTCTGTGACAACTACGGCTGAGATTCTCCGCGGTCTCCCCTACTTCGCCGACCTCAGCGATGACCTGATCGAGCGCGTCTGCGAGCTGTCAGAGCAAATCACGCTTCCGCCCGGCACTGTGATCATCGAGGAAGGGAGCGAGTCCGAAGAGATGTATGTGGTGGTCGAAGGCGAGCTGGTCGTAACCAAACACAGCGCATCGAAGGAGGTCGAGTTGGCCCGAATCCATCCAGGCGACGTTGTTGGAGAGATCGCTCTGCTTGATGAGGCACCACGGACCGCGACAGTCTCGGCTTCGGCAAAGACGCTTGCCATAAGGGTTCCGGTTGCAGCGTTTGAGGATCTGCTCAGTGACCCACGGGTGGTCCGTCGTATGTTTCGAACCGTCACCTCCCGACTGCGAGGAATCGAGGACACACTCCGCCACGAAGAGCGGATGGCTGCCTTGGGGAAGATGGCTGCCCAGTTGATGCACGAGTTGAACAATCCTGCGGCGGCGGTCGGTCGCAGCGCACAGGAACTCTCACGCATCAATGTCGATCTGGGCCATGAGGCCGAGATCCTGGCCCGCTCACTCGGGGAAGGCGCCGAGTTAGCCACCCCTGATCCACCCGAGCAGATGAGTTCTCTTGAGAGGAGCGACGCTGAAGATGTGGTCGCGGTTTGGCTGACCGATCTTGGAGTCTCTGACGCCTGGGAACTGGCGCCGGCTCTGATCGAATCGGGCTGGACCACGGAGTTGCTCGCGGAGGCGATCGATCAGCTCAATCCGGACCTCGCCGCGCACTTCGCACGTTGGATCGCACTGCGGACCATGGCCGAGCAGGTGGTACACGAGGTTGGGATCGGCGCTAGACGCATTTCAGAGCTGGTGAGGATCGTCAAGGAGTACTCCTATCTCGACCAGGCCCCGGTTCAGGAAATCATCCCCACCGCCGGCATCGAAGACACCCTCGTGCTCCTCAAACACAAACTCCGTGATGTTGAGGTGGTAACCGACTTCGATGAGAACCTCGCGTCCGTGGAGGCACCCGGTCGCGACTTGAATCAGGTCTGGACCAATCTGATCGACAACGCCGCCGACGCGATGGAGGATGGAGGCACCCTTCGGATTCGGTGATCATCACGGTTGCCGACAACGGTTCAGGGATGCCGTCAGACGTTGCCGAGCGGATCTTTGATCCGTTCTTCACGACCAAAGAACCCGGAAAAGGAACCGGGCTGGGACTTCACACAGTCCACACAATCATCAACCGGGTTGGGGGTGAAATCACCGTGGACAGCACCTCCGAGGGCACGACCTTCACCGTGACGATTCCGGCTGTGGCTGGTTAGCATCGTGAACTCATGGCGTTCGACTTAGGCACTCCAGACCAAGGCTGTCTCCTCTTCGCGGACATCACCGGGTATACCGACTACCTGGCGGGAACCGAACTGATGCACGCCCAGGATGTTCTCGCCGACCTGTTGGAAACCCTGGTCAACAGTGTTCAGCCAACCTTCAAGCTCTCCAAGCTGGAGGGGGATGCCGCGTTCGCCTATGCAGAATCCGCGTCGCTCAGCCCATCTATGGTCATGGATACCGTCGAAACTGCCTACTTCAGCTTTCGGAAACGACTCCGCGACATCACTCACTCAACCACTTGCGAATGCAACGCTTGCGTGCTGATACCTTCTCTCGACCTCAAGTTCTTCATACACCAAGGGGAGTATGTGGTTCGAGAGATTGCCGGGTCCGAGGAGTTGACTGGACCCGACGTGATCCTGGTTCATCGCCTCGCCAAGGGGACGTCGGGAGACCTGATAGGCAAGCCGGCCTTTGCCGTCTACACCGAGAAAACCCTCAGCAAGATGGCCATGGATCCGACCATCCTTGGGTTCGCTCCCCACACCGAGAGCTTCAGCGACATTGGGGAAGTCCAGGTTTTTGTCCAAGATCTCTCGGTTCGCTGGGCGTTCGAACAGGAACGACACCGGGACTTTGTGACAAGCGAACAGGCAATCTTTGAAGTGGAGTTCGAAACGCCCGCTCCGCCACCGGTTGCCTGGAATCATCTCACCGATCCGTCGAAACGAATCGTCTGGCAGTCTGCGACCACCAGCCTCGAGTCGGTCACCGGAGGTCGCGCCGGGGCGGGTTCCATCAACCATTGCATGCACGGTCCCGACCTCATCATCGAGCATGTATCCGATTGGCGTCCGTTCTCCTACATAACCTGCCGATACGACATCGGTGAGGA
>QIDW01000062.1 GCA_003230435.1 Acidimicrobiia bacterium
GGTAGTTGCCGACACCCTGACGGAACTGCTCCTCACCGATGAACTGCTCGATCATGTGAAGCACGGCGTTTCCCTTGCCGTACGTGATCGCGTCGAACATCTCATCAACCTCGCTGGGAGCGTTCACTTCGAACTCGATTGGCCTCGTCGTCGCCAGCTGGTCGGTGCTCATCGCCCATGGCACTTCACCGTTCGCGAAGGAGAGCCACCGCTTCCACTCGGGACGCATGGCTTCTGTTGCTTTCATCTCCATGAAGCTGGCAAAGGCCTCGTTGAGCCATGCACCCTCCCACCAGGCCATGGTGACGAGGTTGCCGAACCACTGATGGGCGACTTCGTGTCCGACCACGTCCAGGCTGGCCTGCAGCTCGGCCTGGCTGGCTTTATCCTCGTCGATGACGAGGTAGGCGTCGCGGTACGTGATGAGCCCGACGTTTTCCATCGCGCCGGCGGCGAAGTCAGGAATGGCGATGTGATCCAGCTTGTCACCCGGGTAAGGGATCTCGTAGTAGTCAGATAGGTACTCGAAACAGAAGATCGCGTTCTTCAACGCCACACCAGTCAAGTGAACATTGCCTCTGGGAACGATGATCCGGATGGGAGTTCCCCGCACATCCACGGGCTCGGTCGTCTCGAAGGGACCCACCACGAAGGCCAGCAAGTAGGGCGACATCTTCATTGTGTTGGCGAAGCTGATCTCGATGCGACCGTTTTCCAGCAACTCCCTTCCGACCTCACTTGTGTTGGTGTAGGCCTCGAGGTCACTCGCGATCACCATCGTGGTTTGGAATGTCGCTTTGAAGTCGGGCTCATCCCAGCAGGGAAAAACCCGTCGGGCATCAATGGACTCGCACTGAGACGCCGCGATTGTGTGCTCGTTGCCTTCTGCGTCTCGATAGACGGATTTGTAGAGGCCACGAAGCTGGTCGTTGATGATTCCCGAGTAGGCGATTTCCAGACGATGACTGCCAGGGGTCACGGCCGACTCGAGTGCAAGTTTCACCCGTTCGTACTCCTCGTCATAGGACATCTCGGATACGGCGATTGAGCCTGATGGGGACAAGAGACGTGCCGACTTGATATCGATATCGGCGGTGTTGAGGACGAGGGTGTCGGTCGACGTCGTGACGTCGATGTCGATCCCGACCGATCCGTCGAATCTCAGGGTCTCGAGGTCAGGCTCGAGCCGGATGTCGTAGTGGGTGGGTATGACGTGGCGGGACAGGCGGTATGGATTGTCGGACAAAGCTGATCCCTGCGTGAGAAGACTGAAGCGACCCGATGGTACCGGCGGGCCACATATGCCCGAATTCCAGCCGAACCTCGTGAATGAGCCCAGGCTCTCCTACCCTCGCCAGGATGGACGAGCGCTCCACAATCCTTGTTTCAGTCAACGGGCCAGACCACCCGGGTATATCCGCAGGGCTCATGGATGTGTTGAGCAGCGGGCACGCGGAGATCTACGACATCGAGCAGATCGTCGTAAGAGGGCGTCTGACCCTCAATGTTCTCGTCGGACTTGCCGCCGAACAAGCGACGATTCGCGATCTTCTCTTCTTTGGATGGGAGGAAGGCCTTCACATCGAGTTCGAGGTGGTGGATACGACGCCAACCAAGCCGAAGAGCCTCTCGATCGTCACGGTGATTGGAACTAGCGTCGGACCCGGAGACTTTGGGTGGCAACAGCGATCGCCCGGGGCGGGGGAAACATCGAACGCATTTTTCGGTTGTCCAGATACCCGGTGACGAGCTACGAGTTGACCATTTCCGATGGAGATATCGACAAGATCAGGACTGGCTTGGTCGACACGGCCGCGGAGCGGCCGATCGACGTGGCGATTCAGGTCGAGGGTCTGGAGCGTCGGGCAAGACGAATGGTGGTTCTCGATGTCGACTCGACTCTGATTCAGGACGAGGTGATCAATCTTCTCGCCACAGAAGCCGTGTCGGCCCTCACCGCTGCCGCGGCGGCTGGCGAGATCGACTTCGAGGAGTCACTTAGAGAGCGTGTCGCGCTGCTGAAGGGGCTGGACCAGTTGGCTCTCGAGCGTGTCTCGGAAGTAATAGCCGTCACTCCGGGCGCCCGCACCTTCATCCGAACACTGAAGAGGCTGATGAGAACCGCCATCGTGTCGGCCGGGTTTACTCGCTATACCGACTCACTCGCGGCAGACCTGGGCATCGACTACTCGTTGTCCAACACCCTCGAAATCAAAAATGGGGTTCTCACCGGTGGCCTTACGGGCGAGCTCGTGGATGGACCGCGCAAAGCCGACTTCCTCAGATCCATCGCCGCTGCCGAGGGGATTGCGCTGAGCCAGGTTGTCGCAGTGGGCGATGGTGCCAACGACCTCGACATGTTGGCTGTCGCCGGTCTAGGCATCGCATTCAACG
>QIDW01000221.1 GCA_003230435.1 Acidimicrobiia bacterium
TGGGATCGATGTCGAGACTCCACACCAACGAGACGGCATCGCCCCACTCCAAGCCGGAGAGCAATTGAGGCAACAGATCGAGTATGACGTCAGACGCCGAAGGCCCGTCAACGGTGATTCGACCCCGGGGGCCTTCTACCAAGCCGGCTCCGAAGGCGGTTCGGTCCCCTGCTCTATTGCAGAGGTCGAGCGACTGGGTGACCTCGGCCATCCGTTGACGCCAACGCGCGGCGGCGCCCCCCTTCTGGTGAAGAACCGCTTCGAAGCCCAACTCCCGGTAGGCAGGCTCATCGAGTCGGCCGTCGTCCTCGAGACCACCGGCGCGGGCCACCGGGCCCAGCCCCGCAGCCGGCGACCCGGTTATTTCCCCCCCCGCCCGGTTCAATGCGAATCCAAAAACCCCGCTGCGCCGGACCATCGCCAGCAACCGCTCGGCCTCCCGCCGGTGGTGGGGCGCGAGGATCCGGGAAAGACGCAATGCCCGGAGCCCGAGGGCGGAAAGCCCTTGGATCAAAAGGGCATCCGCCAGCCATCTGAGGTGGTGGCGGGCGCGCTCCAACTCCAGGACCGCCACCGTCACTGGTTCATGCATCGCCATGGAGAAGACATCGGTAGGTCTCTCACCGCCAACCGGAGGTCCCACTTCGACTTCCTGGATGATGTCACCCTGCAACTTCACCAGAAGCTCCAGGCCCCACGGGAGCGCTCCCACCCAGGGGCCGACAGTCACCGGAAGTTGGTCTAGCTCTATCCCGTCACGATCGGCGGCTCGCTCCACCAGCGGTCGGCCGTAGGGGGTGCCACCGGTCATACCCTTGCCGCCGTGCCCGTAGGGGCCGACCCCACGCCACTCGACATCGTCGACGTCGGGAAGGATGGGCGGCTCTGAACGGCTCGGATCGGCCAATATCTCCCGGTTGAGGGCGACCAGCGTGGCGATCAAGTCCTCTTCATCACCGTCGACCAGCCGGGCAGACGAGATCTCGTCGCTGGCATTCCCTTTCCAGCGCACGGTGGCCCGCGGCACGGGCAACTGATCGTGGACGACGGCTAACCCGGGAATCGCCCCGGGAGAGAAACGCCCGACCACGAGCAGCACTGTGGCGTGACGCGGGGTGGGGACCAGCTCGACTTCGTGCCGCAACCGAAGGTCTCTCACCATGTCGCGGGCACCGCTCCCAACGATGGGGAAAACGGCAACGGGGGCCGACCGGGCTAGTCCGGCAAGAACCTTCCTTACGCCCACTCGAACCCGCGTTCACGCCAGGTGTAGACGATGCCGACCACCAGGATGAGGATGAACATCAGCATCTCCACCAATGAAATCAGCCCTTCTCGTACGAACACCACCGCCCACGGGTACATGAAGACCATCTCCATGTCGAAGGCGAGGAACAGCAGCGCCATGGTGTACCAGCGGATGTGGAAACGGTTCCAGGCGTGAAACTCCGGCGGTGACCCGCCGGAGAACGGGACCCTCTCGGGGACGGTCAAAGTCAGAGGGTTGAGGATGTCACCGACCCACCGTGTCACACCGATTGCCAGCACGGCAGCAATGAAGACGGCGAGTGCGAACCCAAGCGCCGCCACGTCAGTCGGCGTAGTCGGCCGGGTTGGAGTCGAACTCCTCTTTGCAATCCATCGAGCAGAAGTAGTAGGTAGTACCCTGATAC
>QIDW01000361.1 GCA_003230435.1 Acidimicrobiia bacterium
GTCGTAGTTGTCTGGGCGGCCAACACGGTCGTGGATGCAGGGCTGGCCGATTCTCCCCGAGGCCAGAGCCACCACACACCGATCGCCAAGGCGACCACAACCAGACCGACGATGGCCTTCTTAGCCATGTTGGAACGAACCTACGGCATCCGACTACGCCAGTGAAGGCCTCGATGCGAGTTCGCGAAAACGCTCGTTCTCAGCTGCGTTAGAGTCCGGAGGACGGAGGTAGAAATGGATATAGAAGTCGAATCGCAGCGTCACCCATTCAGGTTCATGCTCAAGTTCATGATTTTCATGGGGATCCTTTACGTGGCCGGCAGGTTCATGGCCAAGCAGAAACAGGACTGGGCCGGGATCACCGAGGCACAGGCCCGGGAGAAGATCGAGTCCAAGCTCGCCTCCAGGGTCGGTGAGGAAAAGGCCAACGACATCGCCAATCAGATCGTGACCGTCCTGACCGAGAAGGGCGTGATCAAGGCTGAGGCAACTGACGACGAGGTCGTCGATGTAACAGGGGAAGCCGATGAATCCGCTTCGGATGAAGCAGACGCCGTCGAAGAAGTCACCTCGAAATAATGCTTAGAGGCGAGCAGTCGCCTCCTCCACCGCTCTCTTAGGGCTGCCCTCATAGGGCGGCCCATGCCCGGTGAGAACGACATTGGCGCTGATGTCGATGAGCCGGTCCAGTGAGCGAATCGCCAGCCCATGATCGTGGTTGAAATCGGCGGGCATGACCCGAGTTCCCACTTCCTGGGTGTAGAGGTGTGTCGTAACCAGCGCATCACCGGTGATCAGAACGCCTCTGTGTTCGAGGTGATAGGCCGTGCTGCCCGAAGTGTGGCCGGGCACATGAATGGCGATTGGTGAGCCCGGTGTGGCGAGAGTTGCCCCGTCCTGAAACGTCTCTATCTCAGTGAGCGGCGTCACCGAGGTCCCACCCCGGCCGAGGGAGATCAGGGCGAATCGGAGGACCGAAGGTCTCCACATCTGAGATGTCACCTTGGCGGTGGCTATCGCCTCGTGTCTCAGACCGCGCGCAAGTTCGGACTCCTCATGGTGTGCCTTGACCGGGATACCGTGAAGAGACCTCATCTTCTCTGCTGCACCCATATGGTCGACATGAGCGTGCGTGAGCAGAATGCTGTCGACAGACGCCGGGGAGTGGCCGATCTGCTCGAGTGAGGCAACGACCCGCCCGTAGTCACGAGGCCACCCGGCGTCGACCACGGTGACGCTTTCGCCCTCCACGATCAGCTGCCAGCTGACGCGTGATGCGGTCACATGGTGTACCCCTGACGCGACCTCCAGGACCTCCATACGGCTGAGGTTATCCGAATGACCGTTGGACATCGCCCGATCGCGGGCCCGGCAGATGCAGTTGATCCATCTAGTGCGTTGGAGAGCACTTAGGCTGAGCTCATGGGCAAGGAGCCCGAGTTAAGGACCAACCGTCTGCGACTTCGCAGGTGGAGGAAAACGGATCTGGAGCCTTTCGCTGCCATCAACGGCGACCTGGTTGTAATGGAGCATATGCCTTCTGTGCTCACCAGCCGCGAAACCGCTCATTCGATGGCGCGGATCGAACTGGGATTCGAGGAATTCGGCTTCGGTCTGTGGGCTGTGGAGCATGCTGCTACCGGCGACTTCATGGGGTTC
>QIDW01000357.1 GCA_003230435.1 Acidimicrobiia bacterium
CGGAGCCTTGTCGGTGAAGCTCATCTCGGTCACGACGCACCGATCGACAAGGAGGTCCTCGTATGTGCCGATGGTGATGGTCTGTTCCGTCGGCTCGATGTCGACGACGTACCGTGCCGACCCGACCGCAACGCCGATCCCCTTTCTCTGCCCGATGGTGAATCCCGAGGTTCCCTGGTGCTCCCCGACCACGTTCCCAGTCATATCGAGCACGTCACCCGGTGCAGCGACCTGCGGATGTCGGGCGGCGAGGAAGTCCCTGTAGTCCCCCGACGCAACAAAACAGATGTCCTGTGAGTCAGGCTTCGACGCGGTGCGCAGGCCCAGTTCGGCCGCGCGGGCTCGCACCTCGACCTTGGTCATCTCGCCGACCGGCAATCTGATCTTCGACAGGGCGTACTGATCGAGCATGTGAAGCACATAGGACTGATCCTTCGTCCCGTCTACCGCCCTTGCAAGCCTGTAGACACCGCCATCTTCAACCACCCGTGCGTGGTGGCCTGTCACGAGGACATCACATCCCAACGCCTCCGTACGTTCCAGCAGCGCCGAGAAGCGAACACGACGATTACATTCGATACATGGGTTCGGTGTGAGACCGTTGAGGTAGCCGGCGGCGAAAGGCTCGACGACGGCTTCTGTGAATTCCTCGACGTAGTCCAATACGTAGTACGGGACGTCGAGCTGAGCGGCGACGCGCCTGGCGTCCTCGGCGTCCGAGAGGGTGCAACATCCCGCCGTCGGCATGGAACCGTCTGGGCCTTCCCACTGTTTGAGCGTCACACCAACAACGTCGTGTCCCTGTTCAAGCATCAAGGCGGCAGCGACCGAGCTGTCGACGCCTCCGGACATCGCAACGAGGGCACGCATCAGAGCTCCCCCAGAACAGCTCTGGCCGCCCGCCATCCCTCACCCTGGTCTGTGTCCCAGCCGAAGCTGAACCGGATGCACTCCCGGGCCGCCTCATCGCTGAACCCGAGTGCATTGAGAACATGGCTCGGTTCGACGGCGCCGGACTGGCAAGCCGAACCCGCGGCCGCAGCGATCCCCGCTTGGTCGAGCCTGATGAGGAGATCCTCGGCAAGGACACCAGGGAATCGGATGTGGCTTATGTGCGGCAATCGATCCGCACGACGAGCAGTGACGGTGGCACCGGGGAATCCGGCGACGATCGCCGCCTCGAACGCGTCGCGTTCTGCTCCCGTCCTCAGAGAGAATCCGGTGCGGTCGGCGGCCGCTGCTTCCATCGCCGCGACCATGGCAACGATTCCTGCAACATTGTACGTCCCAGCCCTTCGGCCTGCTTCCTGCTCTCCACCATGGATGATCGGCTCGATCCGGACATCAGGCGCCACGGCGATGAGTCCGACACCTTTCGGCCCTCCGAACTTGTGTGATGACAGTGAGACGAGGTCTGCTCCCGTCGCCTCGAGTGTTGTCTCGTTGGAGTTGAAAGCCTGGACAGCGTCTGTGTGGATGACGACTCCGCGATGGGCGGTCCGTGCAACCCTCGCGATCTCGGTGACCGGTTGGATCGTACCGATCTCGTTGTTCGCCAACATAACCGATACAACACCGAGCCGGGGGATCTCTCCCCCGGCGACATGATCGAGATCTGCGACGCCCGCCGGCGAAACCGGGATCGTGTCAACCG
>QIDW01000295.1 GCA_003230435.1 Acidimicrobiia bacterium
TGGAGTTCCCCCCGTGAGCCGGACACCCCGATAATGGGCGGTGAGTCGCCTGGAGGGGAGTCCAATTGGATAAGCAGGAGAAACAAGAGAAGCTCGAGAGGCCGGCGAGGAGACCGAGACGTAGGTTCAGTGACGGGTTCAAGCGTGATGCGGTGGAGATCGTCACGAGTTCTGGGAAGCCGATCGCGCAGGTCGCCCGTGATTTGGGGATCTACGACTCGACGTTAGGGAACTGGGTCAAACAGGATGAGATCAACCGTGGTGTGCGTGATGGTGTGACCACAGCTGAGCGGGAAGAGATCGTTGCGTTGCGACGCGAGAACGCCCATCTACGGATGGAGCGTGAACTCTTAAAGCGAGCTGTGGCCTTTTGGGTGAGAGAATCGGACGAATGATGCTCTACTGCTTCGTCGATGAACAGAAGGCCGAAGGATTCCCCATAGAGCGCATCTGTGAGATTGCTGGCGTGTCAACGTCGGCGTACTACGACTGGAACAAGCACCGATGTGGGGTCTCTACCACCGCCGAGATCCGTGAACGGCTCCTGGTCACCAAGATCCGCAAGATCCACGACGATTCGGGTGGCACGTACGGGTCACCTCGAGTCACAGCGGAGTTGTACGACGAGGGCTGGGTTGTGAACCACAAACGGGTGGAGCGTCTGATGCGGATCCACGACATTGTTGGCTATACGCCTCCCATCAAGATGGTGACAACGATCCCCTATGCGGCGCATCGGATCCCTGATCTGGTGAAACGGGACTTCTTCCGTGACTGGCTCGATCAGCTGTGGGCGGGCGACATCTCCTACATACGAACCCAGGAAGGATTCCTGTACCTCGCAGTGGTCGAGGACCTCGCGTCTCGACGCATCGTCGGGTTGTCCATGGCCAGCCACATGCGCACCGAGCTGGTCAGTGACGCATTGAAAGAAGCTGTCGGGAACCGCGGCGGGGACGTTGACGGTGTCGTGTTCCACTCCGACAGGGGCAGCCAAGGCGGATTCAACTGGTCGTCGCAACACCTCGATATGGAGGTGGTTGGCGATGGCCTACAAACACGAGCGTGTTCAAGCGATTCGTGCGATGCGCGGGAAGATGTGGTCGCCAGGTCGGCCTTCGACTGCGCGGCGTGAGGATCGGGTCCTGTTCTGGCAGGGGATTGCTCGAGGGCTCTCAACGGAGGACGCGGCCGGTGAGGCTGGCGTGTCGCCGGCTGTGGGAGCGAGGTGGTTCCGCGATGCTGGTGGGATGCCATCTATCTGTTTGGCCCCGGTGTCGGGCCGCTATCTGTCCTTTGCCGAGCGTGAGGAGATCGCGATCTTCAATGCTCAGCATGTTGGAGTGCGTGAGATCGCTCGCCGATTGGGTCGTTCACCGTCGACGATCAGCCGGGAGCTGCGCCGGAACGCGTCGACTCGCAGCAGCGAGTTGACGTATCGGGCGTCAACGGCGCAGTGGCATGCGGAGCGGCGGGCCAGTCGCCCGAAGGTCTCCAAGCTTGCTGGGAACGACCGGCTACGCGAGTACGTCCAGGACCGGCTTGCGGGGATCATTGCCCGCCCCGACGGTGTGCTGGTGCCGGGCCCCGACGTGGCGTTCAGCGGCAGGCGGCATGGTCGCCGTCAGGACCGGCGTTGGGCCAA
>QIDW01000445.1 GCA_003230435.1 Acidimicrobiia bacterium
TTTAGTGACCCCCAACGCAAACACGCTGACGTTTCAACGGACAGATGACGCCGCTCGCGGTGTCCTCGTCCTCGACGCACCGCAGTGGGTGGCCAACGTCGCCGCGTCCTGGCGAAGCGCCGCCCCTGTCTCGCCGGAACTTACGACCATACCTACGTTGGAGAGCACCTAATGTTCACCCAATGCTTCAGGGTGGCGAGATCATCATCATTGCGCTTCTGGCACTCATCGTGCTGGGCCCCAAGCGCCTGCCGGAGCTGGCGCGCAAAATAGGGCAATGGACGGCGGAGCTTCGCGCTGCGGCGAGGGAGATTTCCGCGGGCCTCGAAGCGGAGGTCGCAGACCTGAAAGCGGTCGGAGAAGAGCTCAAAGCGCCGCTCGAGGAGCTCAAACAACCTCTCGAGGACATCCAGCGAGACGTCAAATCCGCAGACCCGCGCTTCGACTGGAAAGGCCCAAAACCTGTGTCAGGCCCCACACCTGAAGATGCCATGGCCGACCTGGAGGAGATTGAAAGGACCTCGAACCCTGACGGGGAAGAAGAGTGAACCGCGACGGCCCACAGTCGATCCTCACCCATCTCGATGAGTTGCGATGGCGCGTCCTCAAGATTGGCATTGCTGTTGTTGTCGGCGGAATCGTCGCCTTCGTGTTCTCCTCCCAGCTTCGCGTTATTTTGGAAGCACCGTTTGAGAATGCTGCTCCGGGTTCGTCCCTTCAGACCCTCGCCGCCACCGAGAAGTGGGGGGTGCTGATGCGGATCGGGCTTTTTGGTGGCGTGATCCTGGCTAGCCCCGTGATTCTCTTCCAGATATGGGGGTTCGTGAATCCGGCTCTCACCTCCAAAGAGCGCAAGTGGGCGATCCCCGTTGTGGCGGCGCTCGCCATTCTCTTCGTCAGTGGTGTCCTGTTCGGCTACTGGTCCCTTCCCCGGGGTCTGGAATTCTTGCTCGGCCTGTTCCCCGAGGTCGATAACAACCTCCGGATGGGCGATTACTACTCGTTCACCCTGAGATACCTACTCGCCTTTGGTCTTGCCTTTCTTTATCCGGTGTTCCTGTTTGCGGCCGCGGCGGCCGGAGTGGTTTCGTCGGAACAGTTGGCTCGCGGACGGCGGTGGGCCGTGCTAGTTGTGGTGACGGCAGCCGCGCTGATAACACCCAGCGGGGATGCTTTTACTTTGATGATCCTATCGGTGCCTCTCTATCTGATGTACGAGATCACGTATTGGCTGGTCCGTCTCTTTCTCAAGAAGTGAGCGATCGGTTAGCCGTCTTCTGGGACCGGGTCGAGTTCACACCTGACGAGTTCCAACTGGAGGCGGCCGAGGCGATTAGTGACGGTTCCTCGGTTGTTGTCACGGCACCGACCGGAGCCGGCAAGACCCTCGTCGCAGAGGCCGCCATCCATCTGGCGCTGGATCAAGGCAAACGCTCCTTCTACACCACGCCAATCAAGGCGTTGTCCAACCAGAAGTTCGCCGACCTCTCAGAGTGGTACGGGCCGGATCGTGTTGGGCTCCTCACCGGCGACAACGTGATCAATCCGAAGGCACCCGTGATCGTGGCCACCCTCGAGGTCCTCCGAAACATGATCTACGCCGATGCAAGCCAGCTCCGCGACGTGGCCTTTGTTGTGCTCGA
>QIDW01000425.1 GCA_003230435.1 Acidimicrobiia bacterium
CGTGCCTCACCGCCCGCGGTATCCAGAGCCTCGACTACTCCGGCCGCCAAACCGGCTTCGATGGCGTTGAATCGATTCGGGCGGTCGAGTGTTACGACGGCTACGTCGCCGTCGAGTTTGTAGTCGACGCTCATGTTCCTCCTTGAGATCGCGAATCGTAAAGCATGGAAAAGCCCATTGCCGTTGACTATTTGTCCTATCGTTACTGGTCATCGTCGCAGCAGAACAACGCCGCGAACTCATCAACCCACAAGGAGGGGCTGTGAACAAGTCCGAGATGGCGGACAAACTGGCCGGCAAGGCCGATGTCTCCAAGGCCAAGGCCGCCGAGATTATCGACATTATCTTCTCAACCAAGGACGGAGAGGGGATAATCGCGGTCGAGCTGGATGCGGGCCGCAAAGTGAATGTCACCGGCTTTGGCAACTTCAGCACCAAGCATCGCGCCGCACGCATGGGTCGCAACCCCGCTACAGGCGCAACGATCCATATTCCGGCGAAGGAGTACGCACACTTCAGCGCCGCCAAGGGCCTGAAGGACCGTGTAGCCCGCTAAAAGCCCTGCATACCGGAAACTTGCGACGGGCCTTTCTGGCCCGTCGCTTTTTCTTGCCCAGGATCCGAATGTGCTGAGCGGAACAGTCTGAACATGTGGGTTACCGTGACGGAGCAATGACCCTCGATCCACAGATCTGGCCCATACCCGTCCCCATTGCCCACCGTGGGAGTCGGCTCCTCTGGCCCGAGAACACCATGGAGTCCTTCTCCGGCGCTTTCGAGATGGGATACCGCCACATCGAGACGGATCTTCACATCACCAGCGATGGCGTACTCGTCTGCGTGCACGACCACACCGTGGATCGCACCACTGGAGGATCGGGGGAAGTCTCTGCTTACACCTTTGATGAAATCCGAGCCCTCGACGCCGGTTACCGACACGGAAGCCGCGACGGATATACGTTCCGGGGGAAGGGGATCGCGATTCCCAGCTTCGAACAGGTCGTCACCGACCTTCCCGATGTTTCCCTGGTGGTGGATCTCAAGATCGACGGCCTTGGGGGTCCGTTTACCAGCCTCATAGACAGGCTGGGGATTCACGAAAGGCTGATCGTCGGCGGGTTCTCGGATGATCGACTAAACGAATTTCGGGAATTGAGCGGCGGTCGTGTCCCAACCTCGACAGGGCCGGCCCTTTCCCGGATGTGGGTGCTTGCCTCCCGAGTCGGCCGTGGTGGTGGTGGTGACGCCAGCGCTCTTCAGCTACCGACACAGATTCGAGGAGTGCGGGTTGTCGACGAAAAACTGGTGCGATCGGCTCATGAGGCCGGGCTCCAGGTTCACGTTTGGACGGTGAACGATGTCGAAGAGATGCGGAGTTTGCTCGACATCGGCGTTGACGGCCTTGTGACCGACCGCCCCGACCTTCTGAAAGTCCTTCTCGTAGAGCGGGGGGAGTGGATCGATCGATGAAGCTGGCGTATCTGGCCCTTGTCGTTGCCGTCGAACTCGGAGGGGCCTTCGGAAGTGCGTCGGCGACTGTCGAATCTCTCGAAGCCACGGTGATGTTGGTCGACCTCGAAGTCGAGGTGATGGTGTCGGCGCAGGCAGTGGTCGCTCACCTGGTGTTTGAAGATGATGCG
>QIDW01000341.1 GCA_003230435.1 Acidimicrobiia bacterium
CCGTATCGCGTGGAGATCTCCTCAACTTCGCGTCGCGCCTCTGCCATGTCGATCCTGCCAAAAGGCCCGACCGTCGGTTCGACACCCAGAACAACATTCTCCGTGACATCGAAAACGGGGACAAGCATGAAATGCTGATGCACCATCCCGATGCCGGCGGCGATCGCGTCGCCCGGTCCTTCGAACGTCACCGATTCTTCATCAATGAGAACTTCGCCCTCGTCGGCGGTGTACAGGCCATACAGAATGTTCATGAGCGTGGTCTTGCCGGCACCGTTCTCGCCGAGGAGTCCGAGAATCTCCCCGGTCTCGATTGTCAGATCAACTGAGTCGTTGGCCACGACACCAGGGAATCGCTTGGTGACGTTTCGCAACTCGAGTTTCACACGGACCGCCCGCTGGAAGATGGACGGCGAAAGCATAACCATGACAGATCGGCCCCGACGGGCCCTGCAAAGGAAAGACCCCCGTCATATGGCGGGGGTCTTTCGCAACTAGTGGTGCGAACAGATCAAGACAGGGCCTGGTCTCCCGGCACGATGCTTCCGTCTTTCAGACTTTCAAGGATGGCCGCCACCTCGTCCTGCAGCTCGGATGGGACGTCCGGGTTGATTGGACCGAGTCCCACACCATCTTCAGCGATGGCATAGAGACGGGTTCCACCTTGGAAAGTTCCCTCGGCAACCTCCTGGATGGCCGTCGTCACCGCGACATCGAGACCCTTGAGCACGGAAGTGAGGATCTGAGTCTCATACTGCGGAAGTGTGATGAACCAGTCGGCGTCCACGCCGATGACCCAGACATTTTCTAGTTCCAGTGCAAGGGCAGCTGAGCCCTCGCCGACCGGACCTGCTACGGGAAGGATCACGTCTGCACCCTCATCCACAAAGGATTGGGTGACCGCCCGGCCCTTGGAAAGATCCTCGAAGTCGCCGGTGAATACACCGGTCTGATCCTCGGGGTTCCAGCCGAGAGTCTGGACGTCGGTTCCGTTCACCTCGTTGTAGTAGCGCACTCCGTAGACGAATCCGTCCATGAAGCAGGTCACACCACAAGGGATCTGAATGCCACCGTAGGTCGCGACAGTTCCGGTCTCCGTCATGCCTGCGGCCAGGTAACCAGCCAGGAAGGCAGCATCAGTGGTTCCGAAAATGGCTCCCTGGACGTTATCGGCGACGCCCGGATCGTAGAGGAAGTCGATGATCTGGAAGGCTTGATCGGGGTTGGCGTTGGCCGCCACCTCAGTGTCAGCGCCAAGCAGGAACCCAACGGTGATGATCAGATCGCAGCCCTTGTCCAGCATTGCCTGAATATTCGGCTGATAGTCGGTGGCCGACTGGGACTCCAGGAAATCGGAGTCTGCCGTTGCCAGGCCGAGCTCGATCGCATCTGTGACACCCTTCCAAGCCGTCTGGTTGAAGGACTTGTCGTCGATACCGCCTGTGTCGGTTATCTGACAGGCAACGATGGCCTCAACCGCTGGCGTTGCTTCGGTCGTCGTGGTGTCTTCCATTGCTTCGGTGGTCGTCGTGGCAGCGTCGGCTTCGGTCGTGGTCGATTCCGCAGCGACGGGGATTGTGGTTGTGGTGTCATCATCTGCGTCGTCGCCGGTAAAGGCGAAGAAAAGGATGAGGGCTAGGACGACGGCGCCACCGCCGATCCACCACCATGTTCTGCTTTCCAAGAGAATTCCTCCATTAATGGGGTAAGTGCGGGCATTGCAGCCTCGCGAAGGGTGAGGTTAGTGATCTACCGACGAATAGGGCGAGCCGAGCGGAGCCGGTTTCACCCAGTAGATCATCGGAATCGAAACTACGGCTATAACACCCTTGAAGATCACGTTGACCCAAAAGATCGACCATGCAACCTCGGCCGGGAAGATGCCGAAGGCTGTGGCCAAACCCACGAAAATCGCCGAGTCGATGGGGATGGCCACCGAGTTGGATACCAGCACCCGCCCCCATTGATGACGCTCGCCGAACCGCCGCACCCACATCGAGTAGGCCTCGGTGTCGATCAGTTCGGAAACGACTTCGGCCACGATCGATGCCAGGACGATCCCCCACACGGGTGCGAGTACATTCCCGAACCCGAGTTGGGGGCCGGTGGTGAGATCGGCCGGCCAGACGGCCACGAGCCAGAAGAAGCCGGCCATGAAGACGTTGATGCCGGCTGCGAGCCAGATGAGGGTGCGGGCTGCGGACTTTCCCCCGATCTTGTGGACGAGGTCACGCAGGGTGAAAGTGAACGGGTAGATGAGGGTGCCCGCGTCGACGGCAAAGCCACCGACGCTGATGATCCGGAGGCTGGCTATGTCCGCCATCATCTGCGCCGCGACATAGGCGCCACCCACAATCAACAAACTCCGCACTGCCCTATCCACGAGGCGAGGCTAGGTCGTCGGATTCGCGTACCTCAGGTAGTTAGGCCCATATATGGGCCTAACTACCTGAGGTACGTATGGGGGTTCCATCGGAAGTCTGGAAGCGGCAAGGTGAACGGTGTGTCCACCACAGGCGAAGTGATTGACTACGCCAAACGCCATGGAGGGATCATCACCACCAGAGAGGCCCTCACCTTGGGCTTGCCGCAGTCCACGCTGACTCGACGCGTCTCCGACGGCATCTTCGTTCGGATAGGGCGGGGGCTCCTGGCCCTGCCGGGCACGTCAACACGCCCGGATGTGATGTTGCGGGCTGCCGGTCGTCTTCTCGGGGCCGTCGTTTCACATCAGTCAGCGGCTCGAATCCACAAGATGGAGCCTGTCCCGGGCACCCACGTGTTTCCCGGCCTCACCGTCCACCAATCGACAGATTTGCTGCCGGAGCACGTCATGGCAGTCGGAGGGCAAAGGATCACCACACCACCGCGGACCATCCTCGATCTGGCCAAAGTGCTCGGTGCCAAACGCCTCGAGCGGGTAACCGACAATGCGCTCGCAGCCGGCCTCGTTGATTT
>QIDW01000017.1 GCA_003230435.1 Acidimicrobiia bacterium
TCTCCAATACGCTCCGTCTTCTACAACTGCCAGGTCCGGTTCAGACGATGGTGGACGCCGGGCATCTCAGCGCCGGGTCGGCGAGGGCCCTATTGGGTTTGGACGACGAGAAGTACGCCATCTATCTAGCCGAGAAGGCGCACGCAGAAGGATGGAGCGTGCGTCAGGTCGAAGATGCGGTTCGCACCCGGCGGGAGATGGAAACCCCATCACGGAAGGCAAGCGTCCGTCAGGTTCGACCAGTGGAGATCATCGAGTTGGAGAACCGACTCATTGAGCGGCTCGGGACCAAGGTCAAGATCAACTATCGCAACGAAAAGGGAAAGGTCGAGATCCGATTCGCCTCACTCGAGGAGCTCGAGCGCATCTATCGCGTCATTTCCTAGTGTCAAGTTTCTAGTGTCACTAGTCGTCCTGTGACGCTCCACCAGAGGAGGCGGAGGCGAAGAATTCTGCCAGTCCTTGCACCACAGCCATTCCCAACGCCTCGTTGAGGCGGCGATGTGAGATTACGGCGGCTGGAGCTCTGGTTTCTTTGAGCATTGCGCTTGCTCGGCCTTCGACCCGCCCACCCACAACAGAGGAAACCGCCTTTGCCAGTTGCTCACCTGCGGTGGAAGTGCTGTGCTCGGTGGCGAAGTAGAAAACACAGTTTTCGTCCGCCGGGTTGATTCTGAAGGCGATTATGAGATCCGAGCCCATTCGGTTGGCTCGTCTCGCTCGGAGGCGTTCCGGTAGTTGGGTGTCCTGACTCCTGGACATCATGGGAAGCCCGCCGGCGTCCTGAATCGCCAGGGCAGCCCCACTGGCGGCCTCCCAGGCCTGTCTCGTTTCATGGGGGTCGCGGCATCCAGCGTCGAGATAAACCCGGGTTCCGGCGACGGTGGGAGGAAGTCTTCTCAGCCACTCCCTCTCCCGTAGAGCGTGACGTCCCTCTTTCATGTCCCCTCTGCTCACAAGACGGATCTCGGTTACAACCTCAGGTCCTACTTTTCCATCTTCTGCCAGATTTCGATTGTGTTGGAAGTCGATCACCGCCGTCTCGGTGTCGGGTCCAAAGATCCCGTCGGCTTTACCGGAGTCGAATCCGAGAGAGTTGAGACGTGACTGCAGCTCGGCGACATCCTCGCCCCGGACCATCGGCCGGCGCATGAAGACGAGACGATCACCGAGCCGATAACCGGCCTCATAGAGGGAGCGCCAGGTGTCGGGCCCGACGATTCCATCACCGTCCAGACCCTTCGCTCTTTGGAATGCGACGACCGCATCTAGGGTGAAATCGCCAAAGACCCCACGTTTGTCGCCGGCTGAGTCGAAACCAAGCGCGGCGAGCCTATCTTGGATGTCCCGAATAGGAGAGCCCTCGTCACCGAGGCGAAAGAGACGCATTGGTCAACGATCTTAGGAAGACCCTGCCTCAGTGGGCACACCGCGAGGCTGCCCTAGATGTATTCGGCGAGCTCTTTCATCAGACGATGCTTGGGGGCTGCGCCGACGATTCGCTTCTTTTCGACACCATCCTTGAAGAGGATGAGTGTTGGGATGCTCATGACGTCGTGGGCAGCGGCGGACTGCGGGTTGTGGTCGACGTCGAGTTTGCCGATGTTGAAGCCATCATGCTCCTCGGGACCGGTGCGATTACCCGGCACGGGCCACACCATTCGGCCCAGAAGTCAACAAGGATCGGCGTCTCGGCGCTGATCTCATCATTGAAAGTCCCGTCGTTGAGCGTGCGAATTTCAGCCATTTCGGTTTCCTTCTCTTTGATCTACCTCAGTGAACCTGACCCACTGATAAGTCATTCCTGGTGTGCCAGCCATCGTTCCGCATCGATGGCAGCCATGCAGCCTGTCCCTGCCGCGGTTACTGCTTGTCGGTAAACATGGTCGGC
>QIDW01000186.1 GCA_003230435.1 Acidimicrobiia bacterium
GAGACTCCTGGCCTTGGCCCCCATCTCGACCGGACGCCCGAGACGAACCTGATATCCGTCGACCACTGCCCACAATTCGCCGCCCTCGACACGCATCGTTATGTCACTGTCCATCGAATCGGGAAGACTCTTTACGAACTCCGCCGCCCCCAGCACAAAGACCGAGCTCTCCACGTCGGCGTCGTCGAGTTCTGGAAGTCGGATCCACGGCATCGTGTCATCGGGCGAGTCTGGACCCGGCACCGCCACCCCTTCGATGTCACGCCGGGCCCACCCACCGGCGGTTTGGAACCATGCGACAGGAACCCGTTCGTCGACTCGGACAATCACCTCATCGGGCCATTCACGATAAACACGGGCACTGCGAACCCAAGGGTCCAACTCCAAGGCCCGTTCCACCGCTGCTGGTCGCAGCATGATCATTGGTGTTCCTGCCACGACCTCATTCGCTGCCAGCGTCTCGTTGGCATTACTGACGGCGATCCCCGCCGTTCTCACTTGACTGACGCTCAACCAAGGCGAAAAGGCAAGCCAAACTAGGCTCCCGGCGATGAACACCATCACCAGGAACTTGAGTAGTCGCCCAACGTTGCGCTGAGCGGAATGTTCGGCGACCGACTTGCGGCGTTCGAGAAGTCTCGGGTCCATCGTCACTTCCTGAATCCCACGAACTGAATCTCGGGTTCCAGGATGGTGCCGCTGAGCTCCAAAACCCGGTCTTTGATTTCCTCGACCAGCCTTCGCACATCCTCGGAAGTTGCCTCCGGACCGGCCACGAAGAAATTCGCGTGTTTATCTGACACCGCCACATCCCCCACCCGGTGGCCCTTGAGACCGAGAGAGTCGATGAGCTCCCCAGCCGAGATCTCAGGCGGGTTCTTGAATACGCTGCCCGCGTTGAGGGTGCCGCCCGGTTGATTGTCGCGACGCCATCGTGTGATTTCTCGAATTTTTCGACGACCCTCCCCGGCATCGCCTCGCTCTGTCTCGAACGTCGCGTCAATGACCAAGTCATCCGACCCGATGTTGGAGTGGCGGTAGGACATCTCGAGGGCATCAGGACCGTCGGCACGGGTTGTGCCGGTTCTCAGGTCGATTATCCGGGCCTCGACAAGCCGGTCCTTGGTCTCGGAGCCAAAACACCCGGCGTTCTGCCTGACCGCACCCCCGACTGAGCCGGGAATGCCGACAAAAAACTCGAGGCCGCGGAGCCCCTGATCGACACATGTCCGCGCCAGCCTCGGAAGCGGGGCTGCCGACCCCGCCGTGACCGCTGTTCCTTCAAAGCGAGTCTCGGCAAAACCCCCTCGGAGCCGAATCACCAGGCCTGCAAAACCAGCATCGGCGACCACGAGGTTGGACCCTCTTCCCAGCACCAGCAGTGGATGGCTCGCCATGACACCTGTCGCTATCAGCGCCCGAAGCGACTCCATGTCCTCAATCTCCGCGAGGTATCGGGCTGGTCCACCTGATTTGTAGGAAGTCAAGGGTCCCAGCGGCACGTTCTCGAGCACCTTGCCCTGTTCAACCAGACGATTCAGCGGGGTCACGTCAGGGCCCCGAGTCTCGCAGCGAACTCTGTGTGGAGAAGAGTGATATCGCCCGCCCCCATTGTGAGCACCAGG
>QIDW01000315.1 GCA_003230435.1 Acidimicrobiia bacterium
TACCGAAAGGTCTTCGGGCCAGAGCTTCGATGTACGTTGTGCGACGATGGCTGCAGCCCACAGGTGGATCTCGCTCAGGTGCCGGACCAGGTCCCGCATGTTCCACCCCGGACACCCAGCGATGTCTGCCTCGAGTCCGCCTTCGCGGGCGGCCTTTGCGAAGAGTTCTGCTTCCACTCCAACGGCTGTGATGTGTTCGGTGATCTCCACGATGTCCTCCCGATCGATCGGGTCAGGGTGCGGTCACTTCTTTCGATCGCGGACCCTGACCGGGCTCTCTCCTACGGCTTGCCGACGACGTGAGCGAGCACCTGTGTCATCTTGGTCGTGGGGGCTGAACTCGACCGTCTCGATCGCTTCTTCGACCACAGCGTGTGACCGGACGGCCAGTAGGAGATCTCGCCTGCTCCCACGACTTCCTCGGTGCCGGTGAGGGGCCATCTACGACCACCGGATCCTGTGGTTTTGGTGCCAGAACTCGAGAAGCTGTTGATCACCGGTCACGGTGACGTTCGCGTCTCCGCTCCTGTTCCACAGGGCCAGATACAGGTTTGATGCGTTTCCGGTGAGCGCGACATCGGCGGGCCCGTCGCCGCGGATGGTGGAGATACCTTCGGGCGACAGTGTGACGTGCCAGCGGTCATCGGTATCGATTGCGTGGACAACCATCGCCTGGGTGGTCGTTCTCGGCAACTTGCTGGCTCGTGGTGCGAACGCGGCAATCAGTTCGTCGACGCCATCGGAGGCGAATGTGGGGTCGAAACTGGACGTGATCCCAGCGCCGTTCTCGGCGTCGAATCGATGTACAGCCGTTTCGTGGGCCTGGCGTCGGGCCCACATCGCAAGGGGCGACGGCGCCGGGAGGAACGTCCAGAACTCCACATCGAGCGGCGCTGATTTGAGTGTGTCGACGAGATTGCCGTTCACCTTCAGGTACCAGTCGACCAACTTGTCGTCGTCCGGCCAGAACACGCCAAGATCAGGCCAGTACTCGGCCAACTCGGCGAGATCGTCGCCCCAGGATCCGCCGTGAAGCTGGGCGACGTGACCCGCAGCCCACAAGTGAATCATGCTCAGGTGGCGCAGCAGTTCTCGCATGTCCCATCCGGGACAGGTCGGAATGTCCACATCGAGTCCGCCCTTCTCGGCTGCCTGTGCCAAGAGCTTTGCTTCCACTCCGACGATTTCGATGTGCTCGGTGATCTTCACGATGTCCTCCCGATCGATCGGGTCAGGGTCCGGTTGCTTCTTTCGATCGCGGACCCTGACCGGGCTCTCTCCTACAGTTTGCCAACGACGTGAGCAAGCACCTGTGACATCTGGTCGTGGGGGCTGAACTCGACCATCCTGACCGCTTCCTCGACGAAAACGGTGTGGCCGGAGGGCCAGTAGTAGATCTCGCCTGCGCCCACGACCTCTTCGGTGCCGTCCTCGTAGTTCACGCGGATGTTGCCCTCGATGACGTACCCCCAGTGGGGGCACTGACAGTGGTCGCGCTCTAGACCCTCGAGCAGAGGGCAGAAGTCCAGACCGGTCGGGTACTCCATGTACGCGCTGGTCATCCCTCCCCAGTCCTGTCCCCGGATCATCTCTCCGAGCGCCTCGTGGGCGATCGG
>QIDW01000229.1 GCA_003230435.1 Acidimicrobiia bacterium
ATTGCAACCAGTGCGAACAGAGCACCCAGCGCCAAAGCATCGACCAGGGCCTGAAGAAGCACCGTCATCCGAAATAGGCCGCTGTCAGCCGATCGATCTCGGTCGAATCCTCCGCCGAGAGTGTCATGGTCAGTCTCCCGTCCCGCATCACGTGTGTGCGGTCGGCGAAGGCGATCGTCTGCTGGGCTCGTTGCTCCACGAGCAGGATGGTGACCCCGCCCCTCCGGACCTCGGCGAGAGCTTCGAACAACACCGACACCACCGATGGGGCCAGACCCAGAGTCGGCTCATCCAGAAGGATCAGATCCGGCTTTGAGACCAGGGCGCGGGCAATAGCCAGTTGCTGTTGCTGACCGCCCGACAGATGCCCGGCGATGCGTCCGCTGAATTCGCCGACAACCGGGAACAAGGACTTCACCCACTCGAGATCCTCCGATAGCCCTTTGCTCGTTCGGCGTGCCATTGTGCCGAGCCGCATGTTCTCCTCAACTGTGAACTCGCTGAAGATGTGGCGGCCCTCCGGCACGAGGGCCAACCCCAATCGGACTATCTCTTCGGGGCTCATCCCCATGATCGACTGCCCTTTCAGCCGCACATCCCCCGAACTCGGTTTGGTCAATCCCATGATCGAATGCAACGTCGTTGACTTTCCGGCCCCGTTTGGTCCAATCAGGCCGACGACCTCCCCGGGATTGACGGTCAACGAGACATCGTGTACGGCGGGTACGGCTCCATATCGAACCTCCAGACCGTCCAATTGCAGTATGGGCTGGTCCTCAGTCATCGTCCGCCTCGGTATGAGTCGTTCCCAGGTAGGCAGTCGCGACCGCGTCGTTGCCCCTTATCTCATCCGGAAGGCCGGCTGCGATGGTCCGACCCTGGTCGAGAACCTCAATCCGCTGGCTCACGTCGAGGATCAGCCCGATGTTGTGATCGATGAGGAGAACACCGGCGCCGTGCTCATCCCGAACGTCACGAATGACCGAGGCGAACTCTATGACCTCACCCTCATGCAGGCCGGCCGCCGGCTCATCCATGAGCACAAAACTCGGATTGGTGGCGAGGGCACGCGCCACGCCGAGCTTGCGTTCATGACCGTGGGGTAGGATTCCCGCGGGCTGACTCTGGGAGTCGGTGAGATCGAGCATTTCGAGAAGCCGGTCGGCCGTTCTCGCTGCGGCCACGGGTTTGGCTCCGCTTCCCAAAGCGCTCACCTCGATGTTCTCCCGGACCGTCAATCCCTGGAAGGAATGTGTCGCCTGAAAGGTTCGAGCCAGGCCACTTCGACCCAGGCGATGGGGGCTCCAACCGGTGATGTCGTCTTCGCCCAGGAAGATGTTTCCCCTGTCCGGGACGTCGAACCCTGTGATGATGTTTACCAGCGTCGACTTCCCGGCTCCGTTGGGCCCGATCAGACCCACTACCTCATGGCGCGCCAGTTCGAGAGTCACGCCTTCTAGTGCCTGGACCCCATCAAAGGAGCGCCAGATGCCGGTGGCCCGCAGGGTCTCTACGGGCCACCGATCCGGTTCGTCAGAGTTGGCGGCCATCCAAAGCGATCAGCCGATGTCGGCCGGCGAGGTCGCCGAGCGTATCTCCTCGAGCGCCGGAAC
>QIDW01000479.1 GCA_003230435.1 Acidimicrobiia bacterium
GCTCTTGGCCTCGACCTCATGAAGACCGTGATCGACACACTCAATGAGGTACCACACGACGTCGGCATCGTTGTCATTGCTGCAGATGGCAAAGCGTTCTCAGCGGGCCACGACATGGCGGAGATGATGCAACGAGATGACGACTACTACACAGAGTTGTTCGGTACATGCGGTCAGATGATGGAAGCGATCCGCAGCCTCCGCCAGCCGGTGATAGCGAAAGTCCAGGGGGTGGCCACAGCGGCAGGATGCCAGCTGGTGGCAAGCTGCGACTTGGCGATCGCTGCCAACTCGGCGTGGTTCGCCACGCCAGGGGTAATGATCGGTCTGTTCTGTCACACGCCGATGGTCCCGGTGAGCAGAGCCGTCGGCCACAAACGTGCAATGCAGATGTTGCTCACGGGAGAGCCGATCGACGCTGCCACAGCGGTGGACTGGGGTCTTATCAACCAGGCTGTTCCCGCTAAGGACCTTGACGACGCCGTCATCGATATGGCAAACAAGATCCTTCGATACTCAAAGAACACGATCGCCCTTGGTAAGTCGACGTACTACGCACAGACCGAGATGAGCGAACACGCGGCGTACGCCGTGACGACGCCCGTGATGGCAGCCAACGCCGCAAACCCCGATGCCCAGGAGGGCATGGGAGCATTCCTCGAAAAGCGTCAGCCGCAATGGAGTGACCGATAGACGCCGTCTACAAGACGGAGCTCACACCGCTCTCGTTCATGGCGGCACCGCTAGGCGGCGAGCGACGTCGGCGGACCCGCGATCCTGAGACAGGTGGCAGAGTTTCGCCTACGCGGCGATCCATGCGTTCGCGCTCGCTGGTTAGGCGACTGCGAAGATCCGAACGCATCGGACCTAGGACGCGAGAAAACCATCGGCACATGTAGGGGTACCAAGGGTTCCCTTAGTAGCGAGGGCGGGATTTGAAACCCGCGACCTTCGGGTTATGAGCCTGAATCTGGCCACGGTCGCCGTACCTGTGTGCCAGGCTGATCAACGATGCGCCTCGAACGCAACTCGGTGCCCGCGCCATGACCACCTTTCGCGGCGCAGTGCTGCGGGAGCGTGGTCTCCCTCGACCCTATGTCGAGTCCCGCCCCCTCGAGATCGTTGAACTCGAATTGCCCGATCCGGGACCGGGTGAGTTGCTCGTCGAAGTAGGCGCCGCCAGCCTGTGCCGCTCCGATCTCTCGGTGGTCACAGGGACGCGCGTCTGGCCGCTGCCGATGGTGATCGGCCACGAGGCCGCAGGAAAGGTTGCTGAAGTCGGACCCGGCGTGACCAGCCTCACACCCGGAGATGACGTCGTGCTCGTCTACTTGCCCCAGTGCGGCGAATGCGTCCGATGCCGTGGTGGTGAGGGGTGGCTGTGCGATGTCGGTGCGACGGCAAACCAAAAGGGGGAGCTACTCACCGGAGGCACTCGCCTCACCCACCACGGCGAGAGGCTCCACCATCACATGGGAGTGGCGGCCTTCGCCGAGTACACCCTCGTGTCCGAAGCTTCCGCGGTGAAGGTGCCGCCGGGTCTCGCGGCACAGGACACCTGCGTCTTCGGATGCGCCGTGCTCTGCGGCGCAGGGACCGCGCTCAATA
>QIDW01000278.1 GCA_003230435.1 Acidimicrobiia bacterium
ACGTTCCCACAGTTCCCGGGCGAGGTCGTTGTCCTGTGCTGCGGCCGAAGGAGGCCTGGCCACCTTGTTGGAGTAGTAGAGGCCTGATTCATCGGTCACGTCGTCTGAAGTGGCACACCAGATCACCGTCTCTGCCCCCTGCTCCGGTGTGAGGAGGCTTCTCCACATGAACGATCTCACATACCAGGGGATGATGTTGGTGTTGGTCATGCCAGGGTGAACCGCATACGTGCTCCAGTCGGGTTGACGACGGGCCAACTCCCTCACGAACAACACGTTGGCCAGCTTGGAGACCCCGTATTCGTCAATGCCGTAAAAGGAGCGGCTTCGACGCTGCAGTTGGACGAAGTCGATTCCGCTAGCCCTGAAGTGAACCGAGCTGGCTACCTGGATGATCCGCGTCCCGGGCCGGAAGGTGCTTCTCAGATGGTGTGTGAACATGAAGTGACCGAGATGATTCACAGCGAAGTTGACCTCGAAACCATCCGCCGTGATGCCCCTTGTTGCTCCAACTCCTGCATTGTTGACGAGGACGTCGAGGTTGCGACCGGCGGCCTCAAAGACGTGGGCGGCATCCCGGGACGACTCGAGTGAAGCCAGATCTAGGTCAAGAAACTCCGCCGAGCCACCTTCTTCTCGGATCAAATCGACCACGGGTGCGGTTCGCTCTTCAGATCTTCCCGCGGCGACCACATGAAACCCTTTTCGACCCAGTTCGAGAGCTGTCACTCGACCGATGCCGGAGGAGGGTCCGGTAACCAGAGCAGTTCTCATGCCGGGGCACCGTACCGGGCGTTAGTGCACACGACACGCCACTAGCGTCGCCGTCGTGGACGATTGGCCCTCAACTCTGAATGCGGACAGCTTCTTCCTCAGGGATCGTCTGGCTGAAGGTAGGGGGGATCGGGTCGCATTACGTATGGACGACGGTCTTGTCACCTACTCAGAAGTAGACGCCAGGGCCTCGGGATTCGCAAGGCTGCTCACCGACAGCGGGGTGTCGGCGGGAGACCGGGTCCTCATCGTGTTGCCCGACAGCGTCGACTTTGTAACGTCCCTTTTTGGCATCTTCCGGATCGGAGCAGTGGCTGTGATGCTCAGCCCTGGTCTCACCACGGAGGCGATGGGTGCCATCGTCGATGGGTCGAGGGCGGTGGCAGCGGTCGTCCATCACCAACATGTGGCCCATTTCGGAGATTCACTCAAGGAGTGGACTCCGGCGGTCATCGAGGTCGCTGACGATTTCGAGGCTCCAAAGACGTCGGTCGAGACCACGCAGACGGCTCCGACTGACCCGGCGATCTGGCTGTTCTCGGGTGGGACCACCGGTGTGCCCAAGGCGGTGGTGCAGACACACAAGAGCCTGGTGAACACCACGAGACTGTACGGGCAGGGCTCACTCGGGCTCACCGAGGATGACATAACCATGTCGGTGCCCAAGCTCTATTTTGGGTATGCAACCGGGTCGAATCTTCTCTTCCCCTTCTCGGTCGGCGCTTCCGTCGTTCTGTTCGACGACCATCCGACTCCGGAGGCATTGTTCTCCCGGATAGCCCAGCATCGTCCGACGGTGATGGTGAATGTGCCGTCGGCAATCAATCAGATGCT
>QIDW01000085.1 GCA_003230435.1 Acidimicrobiia bacterium
ATCCTCGGATCGTCGGATGGACAAGTCCTGTTGGAAAGCTTTCTTGAATCTCTGGTACCGGCATGACGACCGCAGCCGAGCCGATCCACCGAAAGCTCGGCATGAGCGACGACGAGTACGAGTCCGTCGTTGGAATCCTGGAACGGGAGCCGCTTCCAGCCGAACTCGCCATGTACTCCGTGATGTGGTCCGAGCACTGCTCCTACAAGTCATCGAAGCTCCACCTTGGCCGATTCCCCACCGAAGCCCCCTGGGTCGTGGTTGGTCCTGGCGAGAATGCAGGTGTCGTCGACATCGGCGACGGATGGCTCGCCGCCCTCCGCATCGAGAGCCATAACCACCCTTCCTTCGTCGAGCCGTACCAGGGTGCGGCGACCGGGGTCGGCGGCATACTCAGAGATATCTTCACAATGGGAGCGAGGCCAATCGCATTGTGGGACCAGATTCGTTTTGGTCCGCTCGACCAATCCAAGAACCGCTACCTCTTCAAAGGTGTTGTCTCGGGGATCGCCGGATACGGGAATGCCGTCGGAGTCCCCACGGTCGGCGGCGAGATCGAGTTCGACGAGTGCTACTCGGGAAACCCCCTGGTCAACGTGATGTGTCTGGGAATTCTCCGCAAAGAGCAGCTGGTGCTCGGCACTGCGGGAGCGCCCGGTGCCATCGCCGTTCTTCTTGGCAAAACCACCGGCCGCGATGGAATAGGCGGAGCCTCGGTTTTGGCTTCCGCCTCCTTCGACGACGAGTCGGAAGAAAAGCGGCCAAGTGTCCAGGTCGGCGACCCGTTTGAGGAGAAGAAGCTGATCGAGGCGTGCCTCGAGCTGTATGAGAAGGGTCTGGTCGTCGGCGTCCAGGATCTGGGTGCGGCCGGTCTTTCATGTGCCACCTCCGAACCAGCAGGCCGAGCCGGCGTGGGGATGGACATCGACCTCGACGCCGTGCATACGAGAGAGTCCGGGATGACAGCGCCCGAACTGCTCATGTCCGAGTCGCAGGAGCGAATGATGGCGTTCGTATCGCCTGACAAGGTCGGCCGGGTGCTGGACGTGGCCGCCAAATGGGAGATCGACTCCGCGGTGGTCGGTGAGGTGAAGCAAGGAGCAACGCTCAACATCAGTCACAACGGTCATGTGGTGGCCGAGGTCCCAGCGGCCTCGCTGGCCGACGACGCCCCCCTCCTTGACCGCCCGTGGGCGCGGCCGGGCTGGCTCGATGATGTCTGGTCGCGTCAATCGACGGTCGAAAATATCGACCCCACAGACCTTTTGATGAAGCTGTTGGACGACCCAGCCATCGGATCCTCTGCCTGGGCCCACGAGCAGTACGACCACATGCTATTTCTCAACACCGTCGTCGGTCCAGGGAGCGACGGGTCAATGCTTCGGATCAAGGGCACCGACAAAGCTCTCTCCGTATCCACCGACGGAAACGGGAGGTTGTGCTACCTCGACCCGCGCCGGGGTGCGGCGCGTCTCGTGTACGAGGCCGCACTCAATGTCGCGGTCACCGGCGCCCGCCCTCTGGCCGTCGTCGACAATCTCAACTTCGGCAACCCGGAAAAGCCCGAAGTGATGTGGCAGTTGATCGAGACAGTGGAGGGCATATCCCCCGTGGTCGGTGGGAACGTCTCCTTCTACAACGAGACAGACGGGGTCGACATCCATCCAACCCCGGTCGTCGGACTGCTCGGGCTCGCCGACCCCATGCCGTCGAATCCTCCACGCTTGAGCCGAGCTGTTGAAGGAATGGAGATCTGGGAGATCGGTCCGAGTCCGACCGGCGACCTCGCTGGGAGCGCCGCACAACGGGTAGCCGGAGAAGCCCTAGGAGGTC
>QIDW01000339.1 GCA_003230435.1 Acidimicrobiia bacterium
GTCCACGCCTACGAGGCTGTCCTCGCGTCGAGGTATTCCGAGTGAGAAAGCAGCCGTGGAATCCCTGGACGTGGCATCGTCACCTCCCCTGAGCACACCCAGTCGCGTTCATCACTTGATGCTACAACCGGACTTCGGGACCTCGGACACAAAAGAAAGGCAGACGTGACCGAGTCCAGTCGACCGTGAAACGGTAGCCTGCTGGCAATAGGAGGTTCGATGACCAGACCGGTGGAACAACAGGCGGCGGATACGATCAGGGTTCTCGCCGTTGACGCCGTCCAGAAGGCAAATTCCGGGCATCCGGGTATGCCTATGGGGATGGCCGACATTGCGGTCGTTCTCTGGTCCAAGTACCTGAAGGTCGACCCGACCGATCCAAGACCGGTTCATCCTGTCGAACGGACACGGCTCCATGCTTCTCTACAGCCTGTTGCATCTCTCGGGATTTCCGCTCACCATGGAGGACATCGAGCAGTTCCGTCAGTGGGGATCGGAGACCGCCGGACACCCGGAGTACGCACCCGAACTCGGCATCGAGACAACCACCGGTCCTCTCGGCCAAGGCATCGGGACCGCCGTCGGCATGGCCGTCGCAGAGGAGCGTCTGCGGGCGGTCCATGGCGAGGACCTCACCAATCACCACACCTATGTTTTCTGTGGGGATGGCGACCTCATGGAGGGTGTTGCATCTGAGGCGGCGTCGCTCGCCGGCCATCTCGAGCTCGGAAGGCTGATCGTCTTCTACGACGACAACTCCATCACGATCGATGGTTCAACGGATCTGTCATTCTCCGAGAATGTACCCGAGCGATTCGATGCATACGGCTGGCAGACCATCACCGTCGACGGTCACGATCGAGAAGCGATCGCCGGAGCGATCGACCAGGCGCTCGCCGATGAGAGTCGCCCGACGCTGATCTCGTGCAAGACACACATCGGATTCGGCGCGCCGACGAAACAGGACACGTCTTCATCCCATGGCTCTCCGCTCGGCGCGGATGAGATATCGGGTTTCAAGCAGTCCATTGGATGGGAGCTCCCCGAGTTCACAGCACCTGATGCCGTGTACGAGTTCTTCGCGTTGGCGATGCAGCGAGGTGTCGACGCCAGGGGTGCGTGGGCCGGACGCTACCGAGCGATCGCCCAGGACGACGCCGAGCGGGCTGCCGATTGGGACGCGGTCTGGTCACCCGAACCCGTGAAGCTCGAACCTCCTCAGGCCGACGCAGGGTCAAGCGTTGCGACGCGCAAGCTCAGCGAGAGTGTCATCCAGCAGCTCGCAGCGAAGCGGGCGGACGTCATATCCGGCTCTGCGGACCTCGCGCCGTCGAACAACACGCTCATAGCGGGCTCGACCGACTTCTCGGCAATCGACCGCACCGGCCGAAATGTCCGATACGGCATCAGGGAACATGCCATGGGTGCAGCAATGAACGGCATGACGCAACATGGTGGGGTCCGCCCCTTCGGCGGGACGTTCCTCGTGTTCTCTGACTACATGCGGCCGTCGGTCCGCCTTGCTGCCCTCATGGGAGTGCCTGCTGTGTACGTGTGGACACACGACTCGATCTTCCTCGGCGAGGATGGGCCTACGCATCAGCCGATCGAGCACCTCGCCGCGCTGCGGGTGATACCGAATCTCCACGTCATCCGCCCGGCGGACCCGACCGAGACAGCGGTTGCGTGGGAGCACGCGATCAACCATCTCGACGGGCCCTCGGCTCTGATCCTCACCCGACAGGGACTCCCTGTTCCAGAGACGCCGCCGGACCACGACGCGGTTGCGGCCGGCGGGTACATCCGACGCCAGGGTGATGACGTCGTCGTAGTCGCGACGGGCTCAGAGGTTGCGCTCGCCGAAGCGACAGCAGACGAGC
>QIDW01000107.1 GCA_003230435.1 Acidimicrobiia bacterium
GGAATGGAGATCTGGGAGATCGGTCCGAGTCCGACCGGCGACCTCGCTGGGAGCGCCGCACAACGGGTAGCCGGAGAAGCCCTAGGAGGTCGCCCCACCGCCCCGGACCCGGAGATGGCTCGCCGCGTCGTGGGCCTCGCGACGGATCTCGCTCATTTGGTCCCGGTCGTCCACGACGTCTCAGATGGAGGTCTCGCTGTGGCCATCGCCGAGATCTGCATAATGTCCGGCGTAGGAGCCATGCTGAGCAACGCCGCACCTGCAGCCTTGTTCTGTGAGGACCCCCACCGGTTCGTGGTGGTGATGGAGCGCGGCACAACCGATTTACCCGCTGATCTGGCAACACGCGTAGGGACCATCGGGGGCGACAGATTCTCCCTCGGAACTGCTGGCCTCGACCTTTCAACCATCACACGGGCTTGGTCTGAGGCTTTGCCCTCCGCCCTAGGAGCCCGCTGAACAATGCATGTCACCCATCTCGACGACCAGATCATCGCCACTCGCGGTGTCCTCGGCTTCACCATTCCGGCACAAGGAGTGGCGAAACCTCGTCCTTGCGACTGGCGCGCCTAGCCGCCGATCTGAGCAACGGCATCCAAGACATGCCACGTAGGATTGGGTAGTGGCTTCACTCGTGTTGCTCCCGTACTTGCGTTGGAGAGCACTTAGGAATGGGGGATGGCCGGCTCGATGATCTCTTCGGGCTTGGTGCCCCGAGGGAGAGTGCCATAAAGGTGACCCCAGTCCCCCGCCAACCGGGTAGAGGCAAAGGCCTCCCAAACTTCGGGTCGGGCGTGGTTGACGAGCAAAGAGCCGCCGGCTGCAAGAGCGAGCTTCTCTACCAGGCGTCGCGCCCCGTACTCCACGTCGCCAGGACCGGAGACCGCGTCGAGTGCTGCTTCAATCGCCGCATCAATCGCCGTATCGAGGCGACTGTCGGCGCCCCGGGAACTCTCCAGCTCGACTCGTAGTGCATCGACGGCCGCCGGCTCTTTCGCTAGCACTCGTATGACATCTAGGGCGATCACGTTGCCCGGGCCTTCCCAAATGGCGTTGAGGGGGGATTCCCGGAAGAGCCGGGGCATTATGGATTCCTCGATGAATCCGCTCCCACCGAGACACTCCGTGGCCTCGTGCACTACCTCGCTGCATCGTTTGGTGACCCAGTACTTGCCCACCGGAGTGAGGATCCGCTTGATGAGAGCCTCGTGCTCGTCAACAGCTGCCCGGTCGGCTGCACCCGCGGTGCGCATCATGAGCAATACCGCCATCTCGGTCTCGACTTCGAGATCGGCGAGGACGTTTTGCATGGCCGGCTTGTCGATCAGGGCCGATCCGAACGCCTGGCGGTGTGTTGAGTTGTGGATGGCCTGGGTCACGGCCTGTCGCATGAGGCCTGCGGATCCGGTCATGCAGTCGAGTCGGGTGCCGGAGACCATCTCGATGATGGTGACGACACCCCTGCCTTCCTCGCCCACCATCCTCGCCCAGGCACTGTCGAACTCGGCTTCCGAGGAGGCATTGGACCGATTCCCGAGCTTGTCCTTCAGTCGCTGGAGGTGAATTCGGTTTGGTTCGCCGTCGGGCGTGAAACGGGG
>QIDW01000456.1 GCA_003230435.1 Acidimicrobiia bacterium
CTATCACGGTGCCTGGTCGATGTTCCAAAGTCTGGGCATCAACCATCCTCGGTTCAACGTGTGGCGACGCGGGTTCGCCGTAGGGCTTGCCATCGTTGTGTTCGTTGGCAACGCCGTCATGCCGCTGGCCGTCCTCTTCGGATTTGTGAGTTAGTCAATGTCTCTACAGCTAGAGACCAAGGTTCCCGACGGTCCCATCGCCGACAAGTGGGAGAACCACAAGTTCTCAGTTCGCCTGGTCAATCCGAGCAACAAACGGAAGTTCAAGGTCATCATCGTGGGCAGCGGACTGGCGGGCGCCTCAGCCGCCGCCTCCCTCGGCGAACTCGGTTATGAGGTCGAAGTATTCACTTTCCACGATTCGCCGCGCCGTGCCCACTCGATCGCAGCTCAGGGCGGAATCAACGCCGCCAAGAACTATCACAACGACGGCGACTCGGTGTACCGCCTGTTCTACGACACGGTGAAGGGAGGTGACTACCGGAGTCGGGAAGCCAACGTGCACCGTCTGGCCGAAGTGTCGCTGAACATCATCGACCAGGCCACCGCCCAGGGTGTGCCGTTTGCCCGTGAGTACGGCGGGCTTCTCGACAATCGCTCGTTCGGAGGCGCTCAGGTCTCGAGGACTTTCTACGCGAGGGGCGCCACCGGACAACAACTTCTTCTTGGTGCCTACTCGGCCCTGATGCGCCAGGTCGACTCAGGCAAAGTGAAGCTTCATACGCGGTCCGAAATGCTCGACCTCGTCGTCAAGGAAGGCCGGGCGGTGGGGATCGTGGCCCGAGACCTCATCACGGGTGAAGTGACCAGTCACTCGGCGCACGCGGTCGTCCTGGCGACAGGTGGGTACTCCAACGTGTTCTTCCTCTCCACCAACGCCATGGCCTCGAATGTGACCGCCATATGGAGAGCCCACCGACGGGGAGCGGCGTTCGCCAACCCCTGTTTCACCCAGATCCACCCCACCTGTATCCCCGCTTCCGATGAGTTCCAGTCGAAGCTGACCTTGATGTCGGAATCGCTGAGGAACGACGGACGAATCTGGGTCCCAAAGAATGTTGGCGAAACCCGGCCGGCCAACCAAATCCCTGAAGAGGACCGCGACTACTACCTGGAGCGGATCTACCCGGCGTTCGGCAACCTCGTCCCCCGGGACGTGGCCTCGAGAGTGGCCAAGCGCATGGTCGACTCGGGAAGGGGCGTCGGCGCACTCGAGAACGGGGTCTACCTCGACTTCAAACACGCCATCGCACGTGAAGGCCAACACGCCATAGAGGAGCGATACGGCAACCTCTTCGAGATGTACAACCGGATCACAGATGAGGATCCTTACAAAGTCCCGATGCGGATCTACCCCGCGCCGCACTACACGATGGGCGGGCTGTGGGTCGATTACAACCTGATGACAACGGTCCCGGGTCTCTACTCCATCGGGGAGGCGAACTTCTCCGACCACGGTGCCAACAGGCTCGGTGCATCGGCGCTCATGCAGGGGCTGGCTGACGGCTACTTCGTTCTTCCCTACACGATTGGCGACTATCTGGCCGACTATCTGAACACCAGCCCGGTTCCCACTGATGACCCGGCGTTCGGGTATATGTCCACCAACGGGACCCGCTCCGTGGACTGGTTCCACAAAGAACTGGGCAAGATCATGCTCGAGCACTGCGGGATGGCCCGCAACGAGTCCGGACTCCAAAAGGCGTTATCAGACATCCCGGCGCTGTACGAGGAGTACGACAGCGACGTTCGGGTTCTCGGCGCGGGCGACTCGCTCAATCAGAGTCTCGAGCGGGCCGGGCGAGTCGACGACTTCTTCGAGCTTGCCCAGGCGATGTGTCTCGACGCCCTCAATCGGGAGGAGTCATGTGGTGGCCACTTCCGCGAAGAGCACCAGAGCTCAGATGGCGAGGCTCAGCGCGACGATGAGAACTTCACAAACGTCTCGGCATGGGAATGGACAGGGGACGCCTCGAACCCCGAGCTCAATGTCGAACCACTCGAGTTTGAGAATGTGGCGTTGACAACCAGGAGCTACAAGTGGAGCTACAAGTGAACGTCATCCTCCAAGTTTGGCGACAGGACAGTCCCGATTCACAAGGAGGCTTCCAGACTTATCAAGTCGACGAGGTCTCGGACGAGATGTCGTTCCTCGAAATGCTCGACCTCCTCAATGAGCGTCTGCTGAGTCAAGGGGAGGATCCGATCGCGTTCGATCACGACTGGACTGTCGGGAGGGGATCTGTGGGACCTGTGGTGTGATGATCAACGGTCAACCCCACGGACCTCAACTGGGCACGGCGACGTGCCAGCTTCACATGCGAAAGTTCGAGGACGGGGCAACCATCGTCGTCGAGCCGTGGCGCGCGTCTGGTTTCCCCCTGGTACGCGACCTCGTGGTCGATCGGTCCAGCTTTGACCGGATCATCGAGGCCGGCGGTTACATCAGCGTTGACACCGGATCGGCTCCCGATGCCAATCTGATCCCAATCCCAAAGGCTGTCGCCGACGTTGCGTTCGATGCTGCCACCTGCATTGGTTGTGGTGCCTGCGCCGCGGCCTGCCCCAACGGTGCTGCCAATCTGTTCACGGCGGCGAAGATCAGCCATCTCAACCTGCTCCCCCAGGGTCAGGCGGAGCGCTGGACACGTACCGAACGGATGGTCGACGTGATGGAGGAGTACTTCGGATCGTGCACCAACTTCGCTGAATGTGAGAAGGCCTGCCCCAAGACGATCTCCATCGACTTCATCGCCATGATGAACGCCGATTACGTCAAGGCGAAGTTCAAGAATCGCCGTCTCGTCTCCCAAACAGGCTGATATTTAGGCCTATAGATCCTGGTCCGGGCGACCGATAACCCTGAATGGCTACGTGTTTCGACTCGTTGGGAATACCCGCGGAGCAGGGGACGTGATGAGACAAGACCAAAATAACGACCGCGGAGCAACCCTCGTTGAGGCGGCCATCGCCTATGGACTGCTGTTCCTGACGCTCTTTGCAGTCGTTGAGTTCGGTCTCGCCTTCAAAGATTGGCTATCGGTGAGCCACGCCTCTCGCGCCGGTGCCCGCGCCGGTGCCACGTTTGGCGACGACCCCAGCACCGACATTCTTGTGCTGCGCGAGGTCGAAGGCACCCTTGCCCCGATCGGTCTCGATCCTGGTGACAAGGTTCGAATTTTCGAAGCGAGCCTTGGAGGTGAGAGCACGACCTACACCTATGCACCGGGCACCGAGTGCGGAACAGCAGTGTTGTGGACGGGCACACCAAGCACGCTGCCTGGCTGTTGCGACTGGACTCCATGCCCTGAGCTGGGCCGTCCCCTGTACGAGGATCCCTTTTGGCTGCCAGCTGACCGCGATATCACAGCGCCCGTGACAGACCGAATCGGTGTTGAGGTCCAATTCACACACACCTGGGCAACCGGGTTCTTCGGCACCACCACCGACTTCACCACGTCAACTGATTTCCAGATAGAACCGCAACTCTTCGAGTCATGAGAAAAGGACAATCAGACGAGCGCGGCGCCTCCCTGGTGGAGGTGGGACTGGTCATGCCCCTATTGATTCTCCTCGCCATCGGCCTATCCGAGATCGG
>QIDW01000202.1 GCA_003230435.1 Acidimicrobiia bacterium
CTCGGTCTCAACACTGTGTGTGAGGAAGCCGGTTGTCCGAACATCTACGAGTGCTGGACATCGGGAACCTCGACCTTGATGCTCCTGGGTGACACGTGCACCAGGGCCTGCTCGTTCTGTGATGTCAACACGGGCAAGCCCGGTGAGGTGGATGGGCAAGAGCCCATCCGCGCAGCTGAGGCGATCTTCAAGATGGGTCTCAACCATGCGGTGCTCACTTCGGTCAATCGAGATGACCTCGCCGATGGGGGCGCCAGCATCTTCGCACGCACGATCAACGAGATCCACGAACGCCTTCCGGATTGTGACGTCGAGGTGCTCATCCCGGATTTCAAGGGGGAGACCGGTTCGCTCGACATCGTTCTCGGCGCCAAGCCGGCGGTCCTCAATCACAACACAGAGACCGTTCTCCGGCTCCAGCGCGAGATCCGCACCGCTGCGAACTACGCGCGGTCTCTCACCCTGCTTGCAAGAGCCAAGTGGGCGAATCCATCCGGAACCGTGAAGTCGGGCCTGATCGTCGGCATGGGTGAGACGGATGACGAGATCGTCGGTGCGCTTGCGGATCTGAACGCGGTTGGTGTCGACGTTGTGACGATAGGCCAGTACCTCAGGCCGACCGCGAGGCATCGCAACCCCGACGTCTTCGACGACTACAAGGCCGCCGGTGAGGCCTTTGGCATCAGCCATGTCGAGTCCGGCCCACTCGTGCGGTCGTCCTACCACGCTCGTGAAGCGCTCGAGGCAGCGCTTTGACCGAGTTCGCTGCCCGGATTCGCAGCGCCCAACAGCGGATGCGGGACCGGGGTGTTGATGTGCTCTGTCTCTCCGTTGGTTCCGATCTCCCTTACCTGACCGGTTACAAGGCAATGGCACTCGAACGCCTCACCATGTTCGTGCTCCCGGTCGAAGGCGAGGGAACGATCGTTATCCCCGGGCTCGAGGCACCGAGGGTCGAGACCGAGGGGATGCCTTTCAGCGTCCATGGTTGGGGAGAGACCGAGGACCCGGTCACCATCGTTGATGGATATCTCGGGGGTGCCGGCAATGTGCTGATCGGCGACGAGACCTGGTCTCGCTTCTTGGTCGACCTCCAGGCCATCCGCCCGTCTCGAACATTCGGCAAGGCCGGCGACTTGATGTCGCTGCTCCGAATCCGTAAGTCTGCCGATGAGATCGCCAAGCTCCGCGCCGCAGCGGCAACGGTTGATGGCGTCGTTGGGCAGCTCGAGGAAGTCCAGTTTTCCAGTCGAACGGAGCGAGACGTCGCCCGGGAGGTGACGGAGCGAACCAAAGCGGACGGCCACGACACGATGGACTTCTGGATCGTTGCGTCGGGCCGAACGGGGCTTCGCCCCATCATGAACCGGGTGACCGGGTCATCGAGAACGGAGATGCGGTTGTTGTGGACTTTGGAGGTCATCAGAACGGATACGCGTCCGATACCACCCGGATGTTCGTGGTCGGAGAGGCTCCGTACGGATTCGACGACGCCTACGAGGTTCTCCATAGCGCCCAGGTCGCCGCTGTCGACTTTGTGCGTCCCGGTGTCACAGCCGAAGCAATCGACGCAGTGGCGAGGGACATCATCACGGAGGCCGGCTACGGGGAGCTCTTCATCCACCGCACCGGCCACGGCATCGGTATGGACACCCATGAACACCCGTACGTCGTCGAGGGCAATGACGAGATCATCGAGGAAGGAATGGTGTTCTCCATCGAGCCGGGGATCTACAACCCGGGGGAGTGGGGGATGCGGATAGAAGACATCGTTGTGGTCACCGCCGACGGCGCCGAACGTCTCAACCGCTCCGATCGCGCGTACCGAGTCGTTGGTTAGCCGGTCGCTGCGTCGACGGCGTCGAGCAACGCTCGCCTTGCTGATGTCACTTCGTCGTTCGGACCGAGTTCGCCCATTCTGTGCCAGCCACTGAGGCCATCCCGGACGATCGTCATCCTCTCGAAGGCCAGTACCAGGGCCCATCCGCCGATGATTCCGGACAGCCATGCGATCGCCCTTCCGTAGCGGACGTTGCGCCGGCGGAGAACAGAGGACCACGTCGCCCAGGTTCCGCCATAGAGGACCGGGGCTGCGAGTGATCGCACGGTTGCCATCGTCACAGGCTCGACGTTCAGGTTCTTGCGCAGCGCCGTCATGATCGCGATGGGCACTGCGTTTGCAACAAGGCCTGCAATCGCGGTGGGGGCGAGGGCGAGTGCTCCGAGAAGGCTGCGGGCCGTGTAGTCGGGGAGTGCTCCCCCGACGCGAGAGTACGCAGCCACCGACGTGTCGCGAACCCTGTGGTGGTTGAGGGCTACGCGGTAGTCGGCGACCGCGTCCTGGACTGCATCGCGCTTTTTCGGAGGCGCTGAGCGCAGGCGATCCGCCAGTTCCTCCCTATCACCAAACGAGACCGGTGTGCTCGGGTCGTAGAGTTGAGCTCGTAGGGCCACTTCTGCGGCTGCGCCGAGCGCATCCCATTCGGCCTCGGTGGAGTAGTCGGGGGACACACTGCGCAGCCGTGCCTCGATGTCGTCGGTGAGCCGCTTGACGGCTTCGCGGTTCGAGTCATCCTCGGGAGTTCCGGACTCGACATAGAGGGCGAGGTCTGCATCGAGATCGATGGGGTCTCCCACCTGTGCGTAGATGCGACTTCGCCAGCCCGCTTTGTCCTCGTAGTGGATTCCGACAGGCACGATGACGACGCCACTTGCTCCCGACGCCCGTGCTCCGAGGGCTATTCGGGCCGTTCCGGTGCGGATGTCGGCGATCGATGACTCGTCGTGGGTTGTGCCTTCGGGGAACAGGGCAATGACCTCGCGGTTGCGCA
>QIDW01000132.1 GCA_003230435.1 Acidimicrobiia bacterium
CCGATAGGCCAAGGGATGCAGCCGACTCAGAAGAGAGGCCGGTGGCCAACGCTGCTGCGATCCTCGGCGATGGTGCTGTCTTGGGGATCTATCACAAGGTTCTACTGCCCAACTATGGGGTCTTTGATGAAGACAGATACTTCTCCCCTGGAGCCAATCCAGGCCAAATATGGAGAGTCGGTGACGTGTCGATCGGGGTGTCTATTTGCGAGGACATCTGGGTCTCGGACGGGCCTCCCAGTCAGCAGGCCGCCCAGGGAGCGAGGGTTCTTCTCAATATCAACGCTTCCCCATTTCACCGCGGGAAGGCTGCTGAGCGAGAGGAGATGCTTGCGTCACGCGCCAAGGCTGCCGGTGCGCCGGTCATCTATCTGAACCTCGTCGGTGGGCAGGACGAGCTCGTCTTTGACGGCGCGTCGGTGGTATTCGACAGTCGCGGCAACGCCATTCATCGGTCCCCTCAGTTCGAAGAGGATTTTTTCGTATTGGAAGTTCCTATCGGGGAGGAAAGTGCCTCGCCCGGTTTGGTAAGTCCGCTTCTCGATCACACCGAGGAGATGTACCGGGCCCTGACAGTCGGCCTCGCGGATTATGTCCGAAAGAACGGGTTTGTGAGTGTCGTAATCGGTCTCTCGGGCGGTGTCGACTCGGCTCTTACCGCCGCGATCGCCGTAGACGCACTCGGACCGGAGTCGGTACAGGGCATTGCGATGCCGTCGCGGTACTCGTCAGAGCATTCATTGGCGGATGCCCGCGCCCTCGCCGACAGGCTCGGCATCAAGTTCGACGTCGTGCCGATAGATGGCGTCTACGAGGCTCACCTCGACTCTCTCTCGGCGTTGTTCGAAGACACCGAATTCGGGGTTGCCGAAGAAAACCTCCAGGCCAGGTCGCGAGGAGCGACCCTGATGGCCATCTCAAACAAGTTCGGCCCGATGGTTGTGGCCACTGGCAACAAGTCGGAGATGGCAACTGGTTACGCCACCCTCTACGGCGACATGGTTGGTGGTTATTCCGTTCTCAAGGATGTGTTCAAGACGTCGGTGTACGAACTGGCTCGTTGGCGTAACAAGGACCGTGAGGTGATCCCGCAGAACACCATCGACAAGCCACCCTCCGCCGAACTGCGTCCCGATCAGAAGGATTCGGATTCGCTTCCACCCTACGAAGTCCTCGATGCGATCCTCGAGCGGTACGTGGAACGAGACATGGGTACAGAGGAGATCGTTCGGGCGGGCTACGAAAAGGACCTGGTCACCCGGGTAGCCCGCATGGTTGATCGCAACGAGTACAAGCGGCGCCAGGCTGCGCCTGGCGTCAAGATCACAACCAAAGCCTTCGGGAAGGACCGGCGTGTCCCCATCACCAATGCGTACCGTCCGGGCAAATGATCAGCCAGGTTCTCATCAATGGCGAGATCAGCGACGGCCGGATCCCGGTCACCGACTCATCCGTGCTTCGTGGTGACGGTTGTTTCGAGGTCCTCAAGGTTTATGACGGACGACCATTCCGGCTTGAAGCGCACCTCGATCGATTGGAGGCGAGCGCGAGCCGTCTCGAGATCAGTATTCCCGATCGTGGATCTCTAGTTGGATCACGCGGACTGCCGAGAGTCTGGACGACTGCCTCGTCCGGGTTGTCGTCACCCGTGGATCCAGCGTTCCCGGCGGGGACGAGCCAACCCAGGTAATCGTCTTTGCACACGAGTACGCGTTTCAGTCGGATCAGGTCCGACTCTCCCCGGTCGAGGCGCCGTGGCACGCCGCTGGTGTGGAGTGGGACCTGGCCGGCGCCAAGATTCTCTCGTATGCCCCAAACCTGGCTGCAACCAGAAGGGCGAGGAAAGAGGGTTTTGAGGATGCCCTATTGATGACGACCGACGGTCGCGTTCTGGAAGGCCCGACATTCTCCATCGCCTGGGTCATAGACGACGTGCTGGAGACGCCAACGCTCGATCTGGGAATTCTCGACT
>QIDW01000125.1 GCA_003230435.1 Acidimicrobiia bacterium
TCTTCTCCGCAAGGGCCGACGACCTGGCGTTCTCCTCGGCGCCACTGGCAACACGGATGCGCCCGCGATCTCTTGATGAGGTGGTGGGACACGCCAATCTCCTCTCCCCCGGTTCTGCATTCAGACGAATAGTGGAGTCGGGTCACCCTGTCTCGATGCTGCTCTGGGGCCCGCCAGGCACCGGCAAGACGACACTGGCGCGGCTCGTCGCGACGCAAGCAGATGCCGAGTTCGCAACCCTCTCTGCCACATCCGCCGGAGTGAAAGACATTCGCCAGGTACTCGCCGATGCCAAGAGAAGGCTGGCGACAGACGAGCGGAGGACGGTGCTCTTTCTCGACGAGATCCACCGCTTCGCCAAGAACCAACAGGATGCACTCCTGCCCGGCGTCGAAGACGGACTATTGACACTGATAGGAGCGACCACCGAGAACCCATTCTTTGAGGTCAACGGTCCTCTGATGAGCCGGATGACGCTGTTCCGTCTCGAGCCTCTCCTTCCCGAGGACTTGAGTCGGTTACTGGAATCAGCATTACGAGACGGTGAGCGAGGTCTTGGAGCAATGAACCTCGGGCTTCCGCCGGATATGGCTGTCGAGTTGGCGACCCGCACCGGTGGTGACGCCCGACAGTCGTTGAACGCACTCGAGGTCGCGGCTCTTCTTGCCGAAGCCGGGGAAAGATCCGAGATCTCTGAGTCGGACGTTGCCGAAGCACTCCAACGCAGACTCGTCCGCTACGACAAGACCGGTGATTCTCACTACGACGTGATCTCGGCGTTCATCAAGTCGGTGCGGGGCTCCGACCCCGACGCGGCCCTCTACTGGCTGTTCCTGATGCTGGAGGGAGGCGAGGACCCCGAATTCATCGTGCGAAGACTGGTGATCCTCGCTTCAGAAGACATCGGACTTGCCGACTCGGGTGCCCTCCAGGTGGCTGTGGCCGCCTCACAGGCCCTGGCGTACGTGGGGCTTCCGGAAGCAACATATCACCTCACCCACGCCACGATCTATCTCGCCACCGCCCCGAAGTCGAATTCGGTCGGTCTCGCGATCCAAGCGGGAAAAGACCTGGTGGAAAGCGGCCCGACGCCAAGCGTGCCGCTCCATCTGCGCTCCACGGGTTATCAGGGCGCCCGCGAACTGGGGCACGGTGAAGACTACGACTATCCGCACAACGACCCGAAGGGGGTCGTCGCTCAGCAGTACTTCCCTGATGGAGTGGAGCCCCAGGTGGTCTTCAGGCCAGGGGATCACGGCAACGAAGGCGAGATCAGCCGGCGTCTCGAGGCGATCGACCGCATACTGGGAAGACGCGGCCGGGCGTGAGTTTCCTCCAATCCTTACAACGCTGCGCCGATCCGTTCGACGATCTCGGTGAGGATCGACGGGGAGGTGGCGAAGTTGAGTCGGGCGTGACCCTCACCACCCGAACCGAACGGAGCCCCTTCGCTCAGTGCCACGCGGGCGTGCTCCAGCAGAAACTCGGCGGGCATCTCCAGCCCGTATGGGCGAAAGTCGAGCCAGGCGAGATACGTCGCCTCGGGTGGGGTATACCCAACGTCGGGCAGGTGAGTCATGA
>QIDW01000110.1 GCA_003230435.1 Acidimicrobiia bacterium
CCGTACTTTGTGAGCCAGGACGGATTTGAAGGCCGTCTTGATCATGGTTTCAGCCTCCGAGGCGCTTGAGACGGTCGAGAACGGCATCTGCTGTTGGATCGAGCATTTCGTCCACGACCCTGCCGTCCTCGAGGAACACGATTCGGTCCGCATATGCAGCGGTTCCTGGATCATGTGTCACCATGACGATCGTCTGTCCGAATTCCTTCACAGCGCGTCGCATGAAGCCCAACAGTTCGGCACTCGCTTTCGAGTCCAGGTTGCCGCTCGGCTCGTCCGCAAACACGATCTCAGGCCGCGACACGAGCGCCCGCGCGGCGGCGACCCGCTGCTGTTGGCCCCCAGAGAGTTCGCCTGGCAGATGGTCCAACCGATCAGCAAGGCCGACTGTCTCGATGATCTGCTCATACCAGTCTTCGTCAGCATCCTTGCCCGCGATCGTCAACGGAAGCAAGATATTCTCTTTGGCATCAAGCGTGGGGATGAGGTTGAAGGACTGGAAGATGAAGCCGACGCGTTCTCGCCTCAAGATGGTCAGGTCACGGTCGTTCAGCGATGCGAGGTCGACGTCGCCGATGTACGCAGCACCCCCTGTCAGCGTGTCCAGGCCAGCGATGCAGTGCAACAGGGTGGATTTGCCTGATCCCGATGGACCCATGATCGCAGTGAACTCGCCCCTCGCAAACGCCGCTGTTACGCCGTTGAGCGCATGCACCGAAGCATCGCCCTCCCCGTAGGTTTTGACTGCATCTTCTACCCTTGCGGCGGTCTTTTCGTCATTTCCGCGGTGGTCATAGTTCTCTCTCTCAATTGGAAATCTCAGGCAAATCTAGCGTGGACCAACCGCGGCGTCATCGGCCAAAAGACTGATTGACCCCTCATCCCCATGGACGAGATCGCACGCCTTGACCGCGTTATGCGCCGGGCACCGCGATGCCAGATTCGTATGCTACAACTACGGCCTGGACACGGTCACGCAACTCGAGTTTCGTCAGGATGTGCGATACATGGGTCTTGATCGTCGTGTCTGATACGAAGAGCGCGTCGGCGATCTCGATATTCGAGAGCCCTCTGGCAACATGTTGCAGGACCTCGAGCTCCCGATCGGTCAAGCTCGAAACACCCGCATGCTCCTGGGGTCTGGGGCCAGACGACTTGCCGAACTCATCGATCAACTGTCGTGTGACCGAGGGGGCCAAAAGGGCATCGCCACTTGCGACAACGCGGACTGCAGTTACCAGCTCGGCGGGTGGTGTGTCCTTCAGCAGGAACCCGCTCGCACCTGCTCTCAGGGCATCGTAAACGTGATCGTCGAGGTCGAATGTCGTGAGAATGAGAACCCTCGGACAGTCGATATCGCCCTCACGTCCCTGACACAGAACCCTCGTGGCCGTGATTCCATCCATCTCCGGCATTCGGATGTCCATGAGAATGACATCGGGCTGCAGTTCCGTTGCGAGGTCGACCGCTTGAAGCCCATTCTCGGCTTCGCCGACGACGTTTATGTCGGGTTCGCTGGAAAGGATCATCGAGAACCCGGCACGGACCAGCGCCTGGTCGTCGACAACCAAGACCCGCAATGCAGCCATCACACAGGAGAAAGCGGGATCGTGGCACGGACCCTGTATCCACCACCCGCCTGAGGCCCTGCAACAAGGGAACCATCGAGAAGTGACACACGTTCACGCATGCCCGCCAGCCCGTGCCCCGAACCGTCGTCGCCTATGCCTCCAGCTGCACCCAGACCGTCGTCGTTCACGAGGATTCGCAGGTCTTCGTCACTGAAGGCGACCACAACATCGGCCTGGGCCCCTGGTCCCGCGTGTTTCACGGTGTTCGTCAGCGACTCCTGGACGATGCGATAGGCGTTCACGTCCACGCCTGCAGGCAACGAGCGTCGTGTGCCTTGCACGGTCAGTCGGACCTTGAGTCCTGCGTCGCCGAGTTGCTCCACGAGCGCATCGAGCGCGTCTAGGCCGGGAAGAGGCGCGAGGTCGCCTTGCTCGTCCGTTCTGAGCAAACCCAAAAGGCGACGCATCTCCGTCAGAGCACGACGCCCCGACTCTCCAACGGTGTACATCGCGATCCTTGCTTCCTCTGGACTCGTATCGAGGACTCGATGAGCAGCAGCAGCCTGGATCGTCATGACGGTCACTTCGTGTGCGACAACATCGTGCAGCTCGCGGGCGATCCTGGTGCGCTCCGCCTGAACAGCATCAGCAGCCTGCCG
>QIDW01000240.1 GCA_003230435.1 Acidimicrobiia bacterium
TCACTCGGATCGGGTGTCAGCGCGCCACTGAACTTGCTGGTGAGATGCTCGGTTCCGATCGCAACCACCACATCGTTCTCACCTGCTCGTATCGCGAGTGATGCCTCGCGGATCGCCGTCGCTCCGCTGCTACACGCGTTCTCGACGTTGGCGAGCGGGATGCCTGCTAGCCCTACCTGTGCCAGGATCCTCTGCCCCGTCACCATGCCCTGGAACACGTGGCCGACGTAGGCTGACTCGATCAAACGTGCGTCGATGCCTGAGTCATCGATTGCCTCGAGAAGCGCTTCTGACCCGAGATCGGTGGCGTCCTTGTCGGGGTGTTTGCCGAATCGGGTCATGCCGACCCCAACAACGTGGACATCAGTCATTTTCTACCTCCGCGGGGTGGAATCGGAATCCTGTCAAGGGGTTCCCTTCGTCGTCGACTCCAAACGGCTCGAGCACCATCACCATCGGCATGCCGATGGTGATGTCGTCGATGTCACATCCGCCTATCTGGCCCATGATGCGGACACCCTCGGGGAGGTCGACGTAGCCGAGCACGTACGGCACGTCGAACGAAGGCGTCGACTGCCTCACGACCGAGTATGTGTACAGCGTGCCCTCGGGCGAGAACTTGACACCTTCGAGGTCCTGGCTCAAACAACCCGAACATGCCTCGCGTACGGGGAAGAAGTGAGCACCGCATGCACGGCATCTACTACCGAGGAGGTTGCCGGACCCGTCGGGTCGCACCTCCAATTCGCCTGGTCGGAACGACACTGCGAGCGCTGATCCAGTCAATGTTCCTCCTTTACCGGTCGGATCGACCACGATGACGTACGCAACCGTCCGGCCGTTCGGTCGACTCTCACGAGTGTCTCCACCGAAACCGTCTCCGTCAATGAGCCACAAGCGCCATTTGCATGATGCATCGACCCCACGCCGGACCACGATCGTGCCGAGCCATCCGGCAGTCGCTCAGTCCTCGCAGGGATCCTGAACTGATGCAGACGAATCAGGAATATGACACAACGGTCGGATTGTCAGGAGTCCGGCCGCCTGTGACGCTGTACCCAGGCCAACCGAACGGCCGGACGGGACACACGCGAGGAGGCGATATGACCGAGAAAGATACCTCCACCACACGAGAACAAGAATTGCTCTACGACTGGAATCTCGTTGGGGAAGCTGACATTCCGATACCAACCGAGGTCGAGCTCGATGATGAGACACTGCGCGACGGGCTCCAGAGCCCTTCAGTTCGCCAGCCAACCCTCTACGAAAAACTCGACATACTCCACCGAATCGACGCACTTGGCATTCACGCGGCAGACATCGGGTATCCGGGTGCCGATCCGGTCGTGCTCGACCACGTTGTAGCGCTCGCAAAGGAGATCGACGAGGCCGGACTCGCAGTCAAACCCAATTGCGCAGGTCGCACACACGCTGCGGACATCCTCCCGATCGCTGAAGCACAACAACGCTCGGGTGTGGCGATCGAAGCAGCCCTCTTCCTCGGTTCCAGCCCCATCAGACAGTTCGTCGAGGGCTGGGACGCAG
>QIDW01000355.1 GCA_003230435.1 Acidimicrobiia bacterium
CGGGTGTACGTCGGTGAGGCCCATGCGCTGCACGGTCGCTATGGCGACAACCACCACGCCCACTCCGAGCCATTGGACAGGGTCAAGTGCCTGACCAAGCATGATCGCTGCCGCGATGGCTGCAATTGCAGGTTCGGCAGTTGCGACGACACCGACGATCCCTGATGATGCGAGCCTGAGCGCTCCGAACTCTACGATGAACGGGACCGCCGTCCCGAGCACTCCGATGATCAGGAGGTCCCTCCACGCCGCTGCTCCTATGTCCGTGGGGAACGTCCATATCGGCAGCACGACGAGCCAGATCAACGAGGCAAAGACGAATCCCCACGCGGCGATCTGGGCCGGCTTGTACGTCTTGCCGAGGTACTCGCCGTAGAGCAGGTAAATGGCGAAGGCGACCGCAGACACGAGACCTGAGATCACACCGAGAACATCGGACCCATCCAACATCCAAGCCTGCGTCACGAGGCCAACGCCTAGGACGGCAAACACCGCAGCGACCCACACGAGTGATCGGACCTGGATCCTGTGTACAACGACGATCCAGCCGAGAACGAGAATCGGGGCGAGGAACTGGATCGTGGCGCCGGGCCCGACGCCGAGCGCTTCAAGTGCCCAGAAGAACGTGACGTTCACCACTGCCAGGTTCAACCCGAGAAGAGCGAACCTCCAGAACCCGCCATCGAGACGCAACACGCCGCGGTGAGCTGCATAGGGGACGAGCACGACAACGGCAATGAGAGCCCGGCTCTGAGTGACTCTTGCGGGAGACACGACATCGAACACGCCTCCGGCAACGGCGCCCGACACACCCCACAGCGTCGCTGCGACCAGCGTGAGCAGAGCTCCCTTGGTTGTGCGATCGATGACCATCGGGCGAGCCTATGGCCAAAGGTGTCGCTGTAGTATCGCCCCGTGTATCGAAAGGAACCATGACACAGCAAGTTCTCTTCGTGTGTGTCCACAACGCCGGCCGATCCCAGATGGCAGCCGCCCTTCTCGAACACCGTGCCATGGGACGCGTGGTTGTCCGTTCGGCAGGCTCGGCACCGGGGCACGAGGTCAACCCGATGGCTGTTGCCGCACTCGCGGAGTGGGGCATCGACATGACGGGTCGCAGCCCGAAGATCCTCTCCACCGACGACGTGCAGGCTTCCGACGTCGTGATCACGATGGGGTGTGGAGACGCATGCCCTGTGTTCCCCGGCAAGCGATACCTCGACTGGGAACTCACGGATCCTGCGGGAAAAGACCTGTCCGCGGTTCGCGAGATCAGAAACGAGATCGATCGACGCGTACGAGTGTTGCTCGCAGAGATCCTGGATTGACTGCAACCGAATTGGCCGACCAGAGGTTCTTAAGGGTATGAAGGCACGCGATGCGTCGGACGACGCCGAGATCCACGAGACGCTCGTCGCTGATCGGGACCTCGGGTTCACGATGCTCGTTCGGAGATATCAGCCGGGGATCTACTCGGGTGCTCGTCGGCTGACCCGTCGACATGAGGATGCCGAGGAGGTGGCACAGGACACATTCCTGCGGGC
>QIDW01000394.1 GCA_003230435.1 Acidimicrobiia bacterium
ATCGTCGAGATTCGGGGACTGAATCCGGATGTGGTTCTTGTGGACGTTCACATGCCGGACGGAGGCGGGATCGCAGTCATCGAAGGTGTCAACGAGTCGAACCCCGACGTGAAGTTCTTGGCTCTGTCGGTGTCAGACCAGGCCGAAGACGTCATTGCAATGATCAGGGCGGGAGCCAGGGGTTATGTCACCAAGACGATCGAGCCTCCCGACCTTGCTGATGCCGTGAGGCGAATCAGCGCAGGAGACGCGGTGTTTTCCCCAAGACTGGCTGGCTTCGTTCTAGATGCATTCGCTGGTGCCATTCCTTCGGAGGAGGACCCCGAACTCGATCAACTCACATTGAGAGAGAAGGACGTGCTTCGTCTCATCGCTCGTGGGTTCGCCTACAAGCAGGTTGCTCGCAAGCTGGAGATCTCGATCAAGACGGTGGAGACGCACGTTTCATCGGTGCTGCGCAAGCTTCAGCTTTCCAACCGTCATGAACTCGCCCGATGGGCGAGCAAACGTCACATCGTCTGACGCGGGGCCGGTTGCTTTTGTCCCCCCTTTTGAAGGGGGGACCGGCAGTCCGAAGGACTGTCGAGGGGGGTTCGCCCCACCTAGCGGTTTTAGCCTTTGTGGCGGGTCCCACCCTTGAACACGTGGGTGACGTTTTGGGGTGTGCCCAGGATCGAGACGTCGGTTGAGGGGTCGCCACTTACGCAGATCACGTCGGCGTCCATGCCTTCGATGAGCTGACCGGCGTTGGGAGCCTGTGGCCCCAGGGTGTCAGGCCCGTTTGCTGTAGCCATCTCGATAGCCTGGAGCGGGGTCATCCCAGAGTCCACCATCAACGAAAGCTCTTCACCGTTGCGACCCCAGAGCCCAGCAGTGAAAATATCGGTTCCGAGGGCAATTTTGACACCCTTTTCGACTGCGAGTGCGATTCCCGTTCCGTGCTGTGCGGCTGTAGCCGCCGCCTTCTTCTTGGCGTACTCGGGCATGCCGCTCTTCTCGGCTTCGCCTTTGAGAAACTCACCCATCCAACGGGTGGGTACCAGCATCACATCATTCTCGATCATGGCGTCAGCCACTTCCTCATCGATGTAAGTGCCGTGCTCCAGAGTCTTGATGCCGGCGTCGATGGCAGCCATCATTCCCCGCTTGCCATGAGTGTGGGCGGCCACGACGCGTTCCATGCGTGTTGCCTCGTCGACTATCGCCTCCAACTCTGCTTTGGAGAATTGTGGAAGATGGGGGTCGTCCAACTGACTGAATACCCCGCCAGAGGCGTGGATCTTGATGACTCTGGCTCCGAGACGAAGCATGCGACGAACCCCGGCGCGTGCCTCATCGGGACCATCGACGATGTGGTCCTCACCCCACGCTCGGATGACCGCCCGGCGGGCATCAGCGAGATCCATGCTGTGTGTGTCGCCATGACCGGCTGTCATTGAGAGCATCCCACCACTCGCATAGACGTTCGGTCCTTCGACATGGCCCTCTTCGACCGCGAAGGAGAGGAAACTGCCCAATCCACCGAGCTCACGAACAGAGGTGAACCCGGCTTGGAGCACTCGCCGAGCGTCCGCGGTGACCCGCATCGCGGCCAGTTGCGGCCTTGTCGTCCAAACTTCGTCGATGTTTGCGGTATTGATGCCAATGAAATGCCCGTGGCATTCCCACATTCCTGGCATAACCGTGTCAGTGGTGACGGCATCGGCGTCGGGTGTGTCCGGTGCACCGTCCGCTG
>QIDW01000398.1 GCA_003230435.1 Acidimicrobiia bacterium
GCGGAGAGGGAGGGATTTGAACCCTCGAAGAAGCTATAAACCCCTTACTCGCTTAGCAGGCGAGCGCCTTCGACCGCTCGGCCACCTCTCCAAGTATTCGGTTGTGACGGTACCTGCGGAGGGGGTGGGATTCGAACCCACGAGACCCAAACGAGTCCAACGGTTTTCAAGACCGTCGCCTTAGACCACTCGGCCACCCCTCCGTCATCTACACCCCTGGTCAGAGGCTTGTGACGACCTCTGCTCGGAAAGCTCGACAACATTTGGGCCGCTCCTGGACTGCACCAGGTCGTGGTAGTCGGAATCAAGACGGTCCATTACGGAGTCGTATCCATCCTCGAACAGGTGGGTGTAGACGCTCAGGGTAACCACTGGAGAGCGGTGTCCCAGCTCTGCCAAGCAGTGTCCCGCACTCTGATGTGTCTCGGATCGACGTGAGTAGCCGACCAGAAATCCTAGAGTGCTTCAGCTGAGGCGACCCGAAGCGGGAATAGGCAGACACCAGGCTTGGAGAAGGTGGTGTTGATGACTATCCCACGGGGCTTAAGGCCCTTTCCCGATGGGAAGGTCGAGGCAGAGTTGACCGAATTTCAAGGAGACCAGTGATGCCAGAGATCGTCGAATACCAACAGGGTCAGCCGTTTCCTGGGGTGATTGGCAGAACGTTGGACGAGTCGTCGCCGGCGTGGCCTGCCCCTACCCGGGCCCGTGACGGTGCGCCGAACGTGATCTTCTTCGTCTGGGACGATGTCGGCTACGGCCAGATGTCGGCATTTGGGGGGCTGTGTGAGACGCCCAACGTGGATCGGTTGGCCGATCGGGGTCTCCGCTATTCGAACTTTCACACGACGGCGTTGTGCTCCCCGACTCGCGGCAGCTTGTTGACGGGCCGCAACCATCACACTTTGGGGTTGTCGGCGATCACGGAACTCTCTGTTGGCTACCCGGCTCACAACGGTTATATGGGTTTCGAGCACGGTTTCTTGTCCGAAATTCTCCTCGAGCATGGCTACAACACCTTCGCCCTGGGCAAATGGCACCTCACGCCTCCGGAAGAGACGACTACGGCCGGGCCATTCCACCGCTGGCCCCTGGGACGCGGCTTTGAGCGCTACTACGGCTTCCTCGGTGGTGACACCGACCAGTGGTTCCCGGACCTCACCTACGACAACCACCCGGTCCCGGCACCGGCAACCCCGGAGGATGGGTATCACTTGAACATCGATATGGCCGACAAGTCGATCCAGTTCATCAAGGACGCCCACGTCAATGCGCCGGAGAAGCCTTTCTTCCTCTATTACGCCCCCGGCGCCGGCCACGCGCCACATCATGTGGAGCCGGAGTGGATCGAGAAGTACAAGGGCCGTTTCGACGCCGGATGGGACGAGTACCGCAAGACCGTGTTCGAACGCCAGAAGGAACTCGGGCTACTACCGGCCGATACTGAGCTATCCGAACGGGACTTGGATGTCCCGGCGTGGGATTCGCTGTCCGACCAGGAGCGACAGGTTTACGCCCATCAGATGGAGGT
>QIDW01000162.1 GCA_003230435.1 Acidimicrobiia bacterium
GGGATCATGGCAGAAGGACGCCACTCATCATCCCGGCCCCGTCAGCCCTCTGGTCGCCTCACTCCTGAGCAGCGAGGAGGCAGCTGTGGCCCGATGGTCCGAGCGCACTGGATTGCTCATCGAAACCCTCGAACAGGTCTCGATCGGTGGTGAGCTCTACGCGCGGCCCATCCCGGTAGGTGGAGGCGACGGCTCGGCGAAATCACCGCCCTGGTGGGTGATGGGCATCGTCGCCCGCATCCATCCAGCCCTTCGCAAACGTATGGCCACAGCCAAACGACTCGTCCAGTCGGGCGTCCTCGATAATTCCGGCCGGCGGTGGACCACCGAGTTGAAACCCGAGATCATGGCCTCGGTTGATGTGTTGCGCGCCGTCGATGTCGTCGCACTCGAGGACGATGCGCTGCTCGCCCACGTCGACGACCTGCTCGTCTTCTCGGGAAACGCCCTCGACACCCACTTCGACCTCTTCGTGCCGTATCTAGTGGCCATTCACGAGCTCGTCACCGGCTGCGAACGTCTGCTGGGATGGGATGATGAGGATGAAGCAATGCGTCTGCTTTCGGGACACTCGCCTGCCTCGTCACAGCCAACCGTGGCCCTGCGAGCCGTGGTGGAGACCATCAAAGCGTCGACCGCCGCAACAGCGGCACTCGACGGAACAGACGGTGGGCTGGTGGAACGGGTGTCGGCCGCCGACGCGGAAGCAGCAAGAAGTATCGCCCGGTGGGTCGAGTCCTACGGCTTCCGGACCCTCGACTACGACTGGTCTTCCCCCACCATCGCGGAGCGACCGGGTCTTATCGGGCAGATGATCCGGGCTGAGATCGAGGGCGAGACCCGGTTGCTCGACGACGACGGCGCCGAAACGACTGCGCGGTCCAAGCTGGCGCCCGATGATGTTGCCGAGTTCGACGGGCTGCTCGCCAGGGCAAGGGAGGCATACCCGGCCCGTGAGGACAACGTCCAGTGGACGGCAATGGTGCCGGGGGCACTGTTACGGCGTGCCCACCTCGAGATCGGTGCCCGTCTCACGACCGCGGGGATCATTGACTCGGCTGATGATGTGTTCCTGCTCGAACACGACGAAGTTACGGGTGCGTTGCGCGAAGGAACCGGTTCGCTTCAAGCTCTAGTGCGACGTCGTCGCGCCGAGCGTGCCTGGGTGGCCACCCACCCCGGACCCAGCCAGCTGGGTGAGCCCGATGGGCCACCACCCGACCTGCGGGGGCTCCCCGAAGCCGGAAGAAAGATCAATGGTGCCCTGATGTGGGTGATCGCCGCCGAATTCACACCGATCACCGCATCCGACGCCGACGGAGATGTCATCACTGGTCTGCCCGGAGCGGCCGGTACCTATACGGGCACGGCGCGCATCGTGCGGTCCGAGGCCGAGTTCGGGCGGGTCGAACCTGGTGACGTGGTCATCTGCTCCATCACGAACCCATCGTGGGCGGTGCTTTTCGGGATTGCTGGAGCCTTCGTCTGTGACGCCGGCGGACCGCTGAGCCACACAGCAGTTCTCACCAGGGAGTACGACATCCCCTCGGTTCTGGCCACGGGCGACGCCACCAGCCGTATCGTTGACGGCGAGGTTGTCACAGTCGACGGATCAGCCGGTACGGAGCACGACCGATCGGGGTCGATGTCGTTCTAGCGGGGTACTAGGGCTAGCTGTCTCGACTGGGCCACGAGGTTGTCCTCCTCGTCCCAGATCTCTCCGTCTTCCTCGAGGAGTCCTCCGGTCACATACCGGGTGCGAAACGGCATTTGAGCCATCTATGTGGGTTACGAATGTGCACCGTCAAGTCGAGTGTTGGTGTCCAGTTGAGTGGCAAATTGGTATTGAACACCGAAGGAGGGAAGGCATCGGTTGCCATGACAGCCGCCAGCGGATCGGGTTGTTCACCTTCCAGAAGCCGAAACCATCCTCGAATCCTGGCTATCCCGGTGCGCTCGCCCATGATGCCGGCAGCGCCTTCGGGGTGAATCATGACCCTCACCTTGTCCATCAAGGGGGTTCCGGGGCGCCTGCTATCCGAGGCGGTTCGCAAGATGCCTCCCGGACAGGTCACGATCGGTGTCGATGAAACGGATATAGAGATACTGGGCAATGGGCCCCGCTTCACGCTACCGCTTAAGCACGCTGAAGAACTCTGAAACAACCGGTGCGTACATCACGTCCGTCGTCGGCACGTCACTCTTGCCGGACTGGTCTAGGTGGCACCGCTTGTACTTGAGCCCTCTGCCGCAGGGGCACGACTGGTTCCTGCCGACTTCGCTCGGACTTGGGGTCATGGGCTCCACGTTGAACACGACCGCGTCGGCGGACCAGCCGAACTCGAGAACTGCGTCGCCGTCCGGGCCCAGCCAGGGCAGCTGAGCGTGCGCCTCGCCTGGCGAGTGTGCTGGAATCGTGTGTCGAGCCGTGAACCCCCGCTCCTCAGTCCGGGCTACCCAAACGGCGAATGGCCCGTTCTGCACATCGAACATGACCCAAGGCTCCTCCGAGAAGTACCAGTCGGGAAGACCAAATTCAACGCGCAGGAGCCGGGACTTCGTATTCAGGTCCGCTGCGAGGCGCTTGCTGACGGCCTGGAGAATCTCTTCACTGCTTCGACGGCTATGTGCCATTGTCAGGCTCTCCACCAACCTTGCAGCCTTGGCGGTATTGGCGCCCGAAGCCTACGCACCGCCGCTGGTGGGCCGCGCCGTGTCTCCAGCAGAAGAGCCGAGGCTGAGCCCCTAGAATTCCTACGGAATGATTCAACTAAAGAAAGCGTAGGTATTCCGTGCCCACGCCCAACCACCGAACAGCTGCTTGCTCGCGTCGACAGCGAGGTGGATGTTCTTCGGGAGCGCTTCGGCGGGTTGCCGCACAGCCTCGAACTGGACCATGTCCTACGTGAGATCTGGCTGTTGGAAACTCACCACTCCACGGCGATCGAGGGCAGTTCGCTGAGTCCGCAGGATGTGGTCGCCGTCGTCGAGCGCGGTGAGGCCCGGGGCACTCTCGCCGAGGCGCTCGAGGTTAAGGCCTACGCCGATGCTGCCGGCTGGGTCTACGAGACAGCTCCTGAAGCACCACCGGGCATAACCTTGGCGACGGTTCGAGAGGTGCATCGTCGTGTGGTGGGACCCGTGTGGGCGACTTTCCCTCCAGCTACCAGAGACGCCCCCGGCGATTTTCGGACGACTGGAGTGGCGGTGGGCGGTGGCAGGCGCGTTCAGTTATCGCCAGCACCAGGTGTTCACGCGGACACCGCCGACTGGGTGGCAGCCAGCGGTGAGCTCTCCGACACTCACCCGATCCAGCAGATCGCCGAGCGACACGCCCAGTTCGAGCGCATCCATCCCTTCATCGACGGAAATGGGCGCGTCGGACGGCTCTTGGCCAACTGGGGACTCGTCCAGGCCGACTATCCCCCAATAGTCGTCCGGTTTCAACAACGGGAGCACTATCTGCGGGTTTTAGAGCGTGCCGACCTAGGGGATGCCAACGGCCTAGTGGAACTCTTCGCCAGAGCAATCAGCGAATCGATTAACAGGTTCATCCTGCCTCGGCTCGCTGGTGACGCCCGGATCGTTCCGCTCCGAGCGCTGGCAGAGGGCAGCCCCTACTCATCGGATTACCTCCGCCAGCTCGCTCTCTCCGGTCGGCTCCGCGCCGTGCGGCATGGGTCACTGTGGCTCAGCTCACACGCGGCGCTCCAGGACTATATGGACAGCCGTAGTTCCCGCGGCCGGCGGTGAACCACGTGCACATCGCGTGCACAAGAGAACGAGAAACGACCCGGAATACTGCGAACTGATGAGAGCCTAAATCCCTTATATCACAAGGGATTTCGACGAATCGTCAGTAATCGTCAGTACCGGCACGACGCCCTGACCATCCCTGATAAGGATGAGGTCCCTGGTTCAAGTCCAGGTGGGCCCACCAACCTAGGCCGCTGGTCACAGACCCGATGTTGACCAGAGGGCCACCGGAAAGCCTGGCTCAACTGCTCGAAAGTCCGTCTGAAGTCGTTTCTTGCCAGACGTTCAAGATCCTCGAATCTGCTCTGCATCGGTCCCTCGGTCTGATACGGATCGTAAGTGAGCCACTTGGCGGGTCATCGGATTGTCGACAGGACTAGTCACGGCCCGTCACCATGCCCGGAGGCCGCAAACGGAGAACCCCGCCAGCCGGGTAGCCGGACGGGGGTTCTCCTGTATCAGTTACTTTGCTCAGATCTATATGACGTGGTCTCGATCAGCGGCCCTTGCTCACCTTCGGCATCCCGATGCACGATTGAGCCGTTTCCGGGTTTCCGAACTCTTCGACGTTTGCAGCGACGTACTCGCCGTGGTTTTTGTAGCTGCTGAACGTCGATGCACCAGCCACTCCCACCATCGTTCCAAGCGTGTTACCGAGAGTGTCGGTCCAGGTACCGCTGAAATTGCCGCTGGAATCAAAGTCGGTGGCGCTAGCAGTGAGGGTGTAAGGCGATCCCCATACCACGTAATCAGTCGTGTAGTTGATCGTTGCCCCGTCGATCGTCCCCTCGGTCAACGTATCACCCCATCTCGGCTGATTGCCTGCACCGCTGAATGTCCCGTCACAAGGATTGAGCGTCACCGTGAAGGTCTGTGGGTAGTTGTTTCCTCTGATGGTATAGGTAACGGTGTAGTCGGTTGTCTTGAACTGGTACCTCTCGACACCTGCTCCCGCCGGTATCGCCAGAGCCAGGAACAGTCCAAGCACCAGCCCTAGAACCAGCCATTTGCTTCGACCCGAACGGGCCTTCTTTGTGATGTGTCTTCCTCGACTCATCATTGTCTCCCTTTGTTTGTCTGCACCCTCTTTTGTCAATGCCCCACTCACTGACAGTGGCTGATATTGGTTGTGCCAGCTAGGGCCGAAAGTCCCGCGCTCACCGAATCCAAACTTCGAACCGCGAGGTAACCACTCCTCACGGGAGGCTGTATCGCCGGCAATACGGGCCCCGAACAGCGAAACGTTTTCTGTGCCAGCTTGTGATCCGTTGGTAGCCTGTTTATCGATTGTCGGATCAGGGAGTGGCTTATGTGGCGGCGTAGTTCGGTAATTCTGTCGGTCGTGTTGGTGTCGATGATGGTGGCAATGTCGGTGTCGGCGAACAATGGGTGGAACAACTACCACTGGGACGGGAATTCGACACCAGTTGCGCTGACATTGGAGAGCAGCCTTGACGTTTCATGGTCATCCGTCTTGTCTGATGGAGTAACGGACTGGAATTCCTCGGACGCACTTGACCTCACCATCGACACGCCTCCAGACGCCTCG
>QIDW01000365.1 GCA_003230435.1 Acidimicrobiia bacterium
CCTCCACCGACGAGGCATCGGTGAACACCACGTTGGCCTTTGTGAACACCACGTCGACAACCGTCACAACAACGACGACCACATCGACAACCACGACACCCTCGCAGCCCGTGACACCCACACCACCGTACGTCGACGAAGGCGCCTGGAGGAAACTCCGACCAAACGAGCTCGCCCCACGGGGCGGATCTGCCCTGGTGTTGGTGGACGATCGAATCGTCGTGTGGGGTGGGATCGGCAGACCAGGAGCCGAAGAACTATCGGACGGCGCCTCGTACGTCGGTGGCACGTGGACACCGATGGCAGACAGCCCGATCGTGGCGGGCGCTGACCCTGTCACGGTGTGGACAGGAAACGAGTTATTCGTCTACTCAGGAGCAGCAGCTGCCTGGAATCCCCAAACCAACACGTGGCGCCAGCTCGCCTATCCCTCGACGAACTTCAACGCCGGCGCCCAACCGCTGGCAGGGGTTTGGACAGGAGATCAGGTCATTCTCGTCGGGTACCGGGTCCATCCGCCGACTCGCGACGAGAACCTCTTCGTGACCTCGTACGGTACGGATCTCGGCTGCTGCCGCTCGTTGCCGGATCCACCATTCAGCCTCTCGTACGGTGAAACGTTCTGGGCCGGTGAAGAGATGCTCCTGATCGGTGCGCTCCTCAAGCCCGGCAGTATCCCTATCGACGGCGATGGGCAGGCCTACTTCGGATCCCTCGATCCGGTATCTGGGACCTGGACGGTCCACGACCCACCACCCTTCAACGATGGTATCCCAGTCGCGTCAACGTGGAACGGGACTTCGCTGTTCGCCATCAGCTCGTCCGGAGCAGCTGCGCGCTGGGGCCCTGTGAACGGGTGGGAACCGATCCCGCAAGCACCACTGCCGGGTCTCAACTGTGCTTGGCGGCTCGCGTCCGTAGGCAGTCAGGTTGTGGCACTGAATTGCAAACAAGCAGCGGTCTGGAACGACGCAGCGCAACGGTGGTACGCCATCGGACAGGACAACGTAGGGTGGAACTCGGATGTGTGCGAGCTGGTTCCGAGAGCCGAAGAGAGTCCTGAGGTGTATCTCGTCTGCTCGAGTGATCTCATCGGCAACCAGTTCTTCCGCATCGACCTCTTGGCCGTCGAAGCGAGACGCTACTCGGGACCCGCGACGCTCTCGCAGTGGGAGCTGCTGCCGAACCCTGCGGCCACGCGTCTCGAGTCGACCGCAATGGTGTGGAGCGGCGATGAGCTCCTCTATTTCTCTGGTCAGGGCACCGAGGTCGAGGAATTCGGCGGCTGGGGCTACGACCCAGAGGCCAACATCATGCACCGGATCCCCGATGCACCGTGGCCGGGCCGATGGGGTCAGGTGGCTCTCTGGACCGGCGAAGAAATGCTCATCCAGCGCGGGCCGACGACTCTTTGGAATCCGATCTCGCTCGAATGGAGAACCGCGGAGCAATCTCCTGCACTTGGTGGTTCTCCGTTCGCGGTGTGGACCGGCGAAGAAGCGATCTTCTACGGCTCGAACAATCGAATAGCGGTGCGGCCTACGATCCAGACACCGACACGTGGCGTCCGATCGCGACCGCGCCGGTTGCTGCGGCTGTAGGTGTTCAGGTCATGGCCTGGTCGGGTGAGGAGATGTACGTCCTCGGCAACGTCGGAGGATTCCCCGGGTCCCAATCCGGTGCGGTCTACGACCCGGAGACAGATAGGTGGCGCCCGCTACCGCCCATCCCTGAGGAGTTCGCTCTCTCGGGATCCGTTGGCGACTTCGTCGACGGCGAATTCATCGTCATCGGCGAGAACTGGGATCCGCTCCTGTCCGACGACGCACCACCGATCGCCGGTCTTGCCTACTCACCCGGCACCGACACATGGCGCACCATCGCAGCGCTGCGGCCCGGCGGCACCCTGCCGCGTACCGACGTGAACGTGATGAGCTTCCCGACGACCATGGCAGCCGTCAAACATGGAG
>QIDW01000423.1 GCA_003230435.1 Acidimicrobiia bacterium
GACGCCCTCGTCGATGGTGTGTACGGGGATGAAGCCCCCGACGGCGCACGCCGCTCTATCCAGACATACGTGTCGAACCTCCGCGGAGAACTCGGCGAGGTCATCGAAGCAACCGGATCCGGGTATGTCCTGAGAGCCGATCGCTCCGAGGTCGATGCGTTCCGTTTCGAGGATGCCATCTCGGAAGCGGCCGGCATCGATGATCCCGAGGTCCTCAGGGAGGCGTTGGCCCTGTGGCGCGGTCATCCCTACGCGGACGTCGACGGTCTCTTCGAGCTCACCGCCGAACGGACTCGTCTCGCAGAGCTACGGATGTCTGCAATCGAGCTCCGAGTCGACACAGATCTCAAGAGGGGGCATCACAGGCAACTGATCGCAGAATTGGATTCCCTCACCGAGGAGCATCCGCTCCGTGAGCGGTTCCGCGCCCAGCAGATGCTCGCGCTCTATCGGTGTGGACGACAGGCCGAAGCACTGCGGGCCTATGAGAAGACCAGGACGTATCTCGTGGACGAGATGGGTCTCGACCCCTCACCGGATCTGCGTGAACTCGAACAACGCATCCTCGACCAGGACCCCTCCCTCGGTTTCGAGACGGGTCCCACGGTCAAACACGCTTCGATCCTCGTCGCAGATGTTGCCGATCCTCGGATCCTGTCGATGCTCGACCCCACCGAGCGCTACAACGTCATCACCCATCAATCGGACGCGATACGAGAAGCCGCAGTTGACCACGATGGAGACCTGTTCGCCCACCGAGGATCAGCCATCTATGTGTCCTTCGACGATGTCGACCAAGCGGTCGGCGCCGCTGCCGCAACCCAGCAGGCCCTTGCGGACGCCGACCAGGGGATGCGGATGGCGATCAGCGTTGGCGAGGTCGAGGTCACCCAGGACGAGACGGTGCAGGGACCACCGGTCACGCGTGCGGCGCAACTCGTCACAAAAGCGCACGGCGGCCAAGTGCTTCTCTCGACCGAAGCGAACCAGTCCCTTGCGGAGTCGGGCGCCGCCGGTTGGGTTGTGCGGTCCCTCGGCCAGCACGACGTTGACGGTTCGGGTGAGGCCCGGCCTGTGTACCAACTCATGGTCGATGGTTCCGAACGTGACTTCCCGCCACTGCGCACAGAGCTCCTCCCTCTCCCGCTCCCCATCACAACTCGGGGTCTCCCGGGTTACGAGTTGCGTGAAGAGGTCGGTTCCGGAGCGTTCGGTGTTGTACACCGTGCGTACCAGCCCTCCGTTGGCCGCGAGGTCGCGATCAAGATCGTCAGGCCCGAGTACGCCAACGACCCGCAGTTCATACGACGCTTCGAGGTCGAGGCGCAGCTCGTAGCACGGCTCGAGCACCCGCACATCGTTCCTCTTCACGACTACTGGCGAAACCCGGACGGTGCCTATCTCGTGATGCGCTGGCTGGGTGGCGGGACACTCAAGGACGAGATGGCACAGGGGAACCTGACCATCGATCAGGCACACAGCCTTCTAGCCGACATCGGTCCTGCTCTCGCCTTTGCACACCGCCGCGGTGTCGTGCACCGTGACATCAAGCTGTCGAATGTGCTCCTCGACGAAGAAGGTGGCGCCTATCTCACCGACTTCGGCATCGCAAGCGACAT
>QIDW01000008.1 GCA_003230435.1 Acidimicrobiia bacterium
TTGTCGTGACCAGGTCGCAGCCGGCGTCCTCGGCGTCTGCCCACGCATGGGGGTCGGGCACGGTGAGAACCCCCACGATCATGGTGAGAGGCCATCGAGACTTGCAGCCCTGAATGAGGTCGAGCCAGCCGGGTGCGCCGAGCCCAACGACAACCACGGCCGGGTCTGTATCGACGTCGTCCCATGGAGTTGACGATTCGGAAAGGACGAGATCGAACCCGGTCTCATCGGCGACAGCGACCAGTTTGCGCAGGGCAAGTGGGTCGGAGATATGAGCCAGGATCAATGGGACGGTGTTACTGGCCGGCCGCAGTGACAACGGAATGGCTGAACTGGTCCGCCATCACTTCCCTGAGCAGATCCATGGCTTCAACGATCTTGATGCGAGCGAGTAGTAGACGAATTGGCCGTCTCGCTTGCTCACAACCAAACCCTTGTCCCGGAGAATGGCGAGGTGTTGGGATACGTTGGATTGGGGCAGGTCGAGGTCGTCACAGATCTCAGAAACCGACATCGGGCCGTCGCGAAGTGTGTTGATTATCAGCAGTCGTTTGGGGTCTGCCAGGCCTTTGCAGATGCTGGCGTGAAGACGATCGAGCTCCTGCTTGACGGATTCCATGTGCCCAATATGCCAGAAAAAAGACGCCGATCCGAAAGACCCGGTGTTGCGCTGACTCACGGACCAAAGATCATATGAAGCCCAAAAGGTCTCATTTTTGTCAGTGGCCGCCTCAGAAATCTCGGCCGAAAGGTTGACGTCTCGCCCCGGTCAACGCATACTCGCAGAGGCGATATGCGCGTATCTGCGCATACGAATATGTATCCCGGTTTTAGGTCCAGGAAACGGCGCCGTCATGTACGCTGAAAGGGCCCTGGGAAAAAGGAGTGGCAATGACCGTGCAAATGGAGGCGGACAAGGTGCTCGACTGCACCGGACTCCTCTGTCCCATCCCCGTCATCAAGACGTCACAGGCGATCAAGGAGGTCGAGGTCGGCGAGATCCTCCACATGATCGCCACCGATCCCGGTGCGCCCCCGGACATGGAGGCATGGTCCCGTCAGACGGGTCACGAATTGGTCGACAACACGGAGGAGGACGGCAAGTACCTCTTCTGGTTCAAGAGAACCCGATAGGAGGCTGAAATGACTTCAGCAGCACAAGAAGCTGGCACTAATGTCTCGACACTCGAGTCACCCGGTGCCGAAGCAATCCCCGAGCCCAAGAAATTTGCCATGGTGGCTTCGAAGGGCGGCCTCGATGAGGTCTATCCGATCCTGATCATGGGATCGACGGCCGCCGCGCTCGGCTGGGATGTCCGGGTGTTCTGCACGTTCTACGGCCTCGATCTGGTCAACAAGAAGCGGCAGAAGAAACTCAAGGTGTCCGCGGTGGGAAATGCCGCCTCTCCACCACCTATCAACGGTCTCGAGATCAAGGTGCCGACCATCATCGGGATGCTGCCCGGGATGAATTCCGTGGCGACCTGGATGTTGAAGAACTGGATGAAGTCGTCGAACATCCCGACTTTCGAGGAGCTCTACGACACATGCATCGAGTCGGGAGTCCAGTTCTATGCCTGCGCTACCACGCTGGGTGTGATGAATGTCGACATGGATGACATCGTCGAGGGCGCTTCCTGTCTTGGCGCCACGGCGTTTCTCGACTTCGCGTCAGAAGCAGACGTAGCCCTGTTCGTCTGAGAGCACCGAACAACAAGTAACTCGCGAGGAGGTGGCCTTGGAAGACGAGGCACGAATTGTCTACGTGCAAACGCATGGCACCGATGAGATTTCCAAGGCTGCCACCCCCTTCTATCTGGCCACCGCTGCCGCTGCCATGGACATGGAGGTCAGCATCTACTTCACCATGCACGGTCCCACGCTGCTCACCGAGGACGCCGGCGACCTGACGGTCAAGGACGGGGGTGCGCCCCTCCACACGTTCATCAGTCAGGCCCAGGGCATTGGTGTCCGCCTTCTGGTATGCCAACCCTCACTCAATCTCGTCGATCTCGAGATGGAAGATCTCATCGAGGGGGTCGAGATGATCGGAGGCGCCG
>QIDW01000402.1 GCA_003230435.1 Acidimicrobiia bacterium
CCGGAGGATTCAATTTCGATACGAAACTCCGACGGCAGAGCATGGATCGAACCGACTTGTTCCATGCTCATATCGGCGGCATCGACACTCTTGCCCAATCGCTGCTGGTGGCAGGCGCACTTGTTGACGACGGCGTACTCGATCGGGCTCGCCGTGATCGGTACTCACGTTGGCGCGGTGACCTCGGTCGGAAGATCTTCTCCGAAGACGTGGACCTGAGCTCGATCGCGGACGAAGCAGAAGCGAGCGGTCTGAACCCGAGTACGGTGTCCGGCCGACAGGAGCTGCTGGAGTATCAGGTCAACAAGGTCATCTGGGCCACTTCGTGAGAGGAAGCCTGGCCGTCGCATGAACCAACCTTGTTGCAGGCGTCGACTCATCAACCCAGTCGACGAAGGTTGAGATCAGAGAGATCGAATCCGGTGAACTCGTTGCGACCGGCCGCGCTGGCCACCCACCTGTTCATCCCCCCGTGAGCGAGCAAGACCCCGCTAGCTGGTGGTCTGCCCTCGTCGAGGCCCTGTCGCAGGTGTCGGTTTACCTACGCGATGTGAAGGCAATATCGGTGGTGGCACAGCAACACGGATTGGTGTGTCTCAACGCCGATGGCGTTTCCATTCGTCCTGCGAAGCTCTGGAACGACACGACGTCTGCAGCACATGCGCACGCACTCGTCGAGCGACTTGGCGCCGACGTGTGGGCTCAAAGATGCGGGCTAGTTCCCGTGTCATCCATGACGATCACGAAGCTCGCATGGCTCGCCGACAACGAGCCAGACGTGGTTGCTGATGCCGATGCCTTCATGCTGCCGCACGACTTCCTCACTCTTCGCCTCTGCGGCAGGCGGATAACCGACCGCGGCGATGCCTCGGGAACGGGATGGTGGTCTCCGATCAGCGAGAGTTACGAGCCGGATCTTCTTGCTCTGGTGGTGGAAGATCCGCAGCTTGTGATTGATCGGCTGCCCGAGGTGCTGGGTCCCTGGGAGTCAGCCGGAGTTGTCACCGACTCGGCGGCGGCGGCAACGGGCCTGACACCAGGGAGTCGTGTCGCGTGTGGAACAGGGGACAACATGGGCTCGGCGAACGCCCTTGGGCTCGGGCCGGGAGACGTGGCGATGTCGCTCGGCACCTCGGGCACGGTCTTTGCGGTCACAGAACATGCGATCTCAGATCCGGAGGGAATCGTTGCAGGGTTCGCGGATTCAACGGGGCGTTATCTCCCCCTGGTGGCGACACTCAATGCCACGAAAGTGACAGACACGGTGGCCAGGTGGCTTGCCGCGGATAGAGATCGATTCTCCAAGATGGCTCTTGAGGCAGTGCCTGATTTGAAGCTCGTCGTCAAGCCTTACTTCGACGGAGAACGGACGCCGAACCTCCCGGAAGCTACCGGAACTTTGCTTGGACTCACCAACAAGACCACGCCAGCCGATATCGCCGCCGCCTCCCACATCGGGGTCATTTGTGGACTCATGCACGGCATTGACGCTCTTGCCTCGAGTGATGTGGAAACCTCAGGCCAGCTTCATCTCACGGGTGGTGGCGCTCGTTCAGCTGCGTACCAACAGTGGGTCGCTGATGTCTGGGGCCGGCCTGTCGCGGTCCATGCCGATCAAGAGTCAGCGGCAGCCGGGGCATGCAGACAGGCTGTTTTCGCCGCTACGGGGACCGAGGCTGCCTGGCGGCTGTCTCCGAGTGTCGTCGCCTATCCAAGGACCGGGATCGATGGCGGCATGTATCGCGAGGCGTACGAGGAGCAGGGACGGTGACCGCCC
>QIDW01000330.1 GCA_003230435.1 Acidimicrobiia bacterium
CACCTTCGGTCGGTTGCTCGATTCTGTGGTCCTCGAAGGGCTTGTCGAGGAGCCGTTCATGGGCCTGCCGGGAGAGAGACGTGATGGAACCCGAGCTGTGGCCGGGGTTTCGCTGCGATCGGGATCGCCTGGCGGCCTGGTCCTCTTCAATCTCGTAGATCTTGTCGATGTAGCGGGTGATCAGTTCTCTGACCGCGGTCCGTGCGGGTGCCCGTGCGCTCCGGGAATGCGTCGGTAGAGTGAGAACAGCCCACAACCACCGTTCCCGTGTTGAAGCGGCGGGCGTTTGACCACCGGGCGAAAGAGCACGTGATGGAGAAACCCCCGTTCATCGAATTGTCGTTTGCACCGGCAAGGGTAGAGGTGATGCCATCGGGCGATGGTGGGATCGTTCTCTCATCGCCCATGCCCCTTGCGCCGCCACCGAGCAGTGTCGGGGTGATGCTTGGCCCACTGGGCCTCGGCGGCACCTGATCGGACATTCCTCGCCGAGCGGACGCCGGACGGGTCGTGGCGGGAGGTGACGTACTCCCAGGCCTATCAGATGGTGCGTTCGCTCGGACAGGCCGTACTCGATAGGGGCCTCGACGCCGAACACCCGGTCATGCTGCTGTCGGGCAACTCCGTCGACAACGCCCTCCTGCAGCTCGCCGCGATGGAGGTCGGCGTCGCCGATATCGACGGCGTATTCGCTGATCTCACAGGATCTCGCCAAGGTCCGCTATATCTACGACCAGCTGACCCCCGGCCTCGTCTACGTCTCAGATGGTGCCGTCTTTGGCAGGGCACTCGAGGCGCTCGATCCCGAACACGTCGTGGTCGGTGGCAACCCCCGGGACGGCGACGAGCTGCTGAGTGATCTGGTCGGCACATACCCCGGCAAGACCCTGGAGGATGCGGCGGCAGCGGTGGGGCCCGACACGGTGGCCAAGGTGCTCTTTACCTCGGGGTCGACCGGCATGCCCAAGGGAGTCAAGAACACGCAGCGCATGTTGTGCTCGAATCAGCAGGCCATCAGGCAGCTCTGGCCGTTTCTCGAGGACCGTCCACCCGTGATCGTCGACTGGCTCCCGTGGAGTCACACGTTCGGAGCGAACCACAACTTCAACATGATCCTGTTCAACGGGGGCACCTTGTACATCGACGGCGGCAAGCCTGCTCCTGGGTTGTTCGGCACCTCGATATCGAACCTGCGTGACGTTCCTGCCACGATGTACTTCAACGTCCCGGCCGGGTACGCACTGCTCATCCCTCACCTTCAACGGGACCCGGACCTGCGAGACATCTTCTTCCGTGAGCTCGATGTGCTGTTCTACGCGGCGGCCGCTCTGCCTCAGAAGTTGTGGCAGGAGCTCGAAGAGCTGTCGATCGCCGCCCGAGGTGAACGGGTGCGGATGCTCTCGGCGTGGGGATCCACCGAGACCGCGCCCATGGCCACGACGGTGCACTTCACGATCGAGGAGGCAGGTGTCATCGGGCTTCCTGCTCCCGGCACCGAGGTCAAGTTGGCGCCTGTTGGATCGAAGACGGAGTTGCGGGTCAAAGGGCCGAACGTGACTCCCGGCTATTGGCGTCGACCGGACCTCAGGGAGGAAGCATTTGACGACGATGGCTTCTTCAAGATGGGAGATGCCGGCAGGCTCGCCGACGCCGACGATCCATCCAGGGGCCTGGTCTTCGATGGCCGACTCGCCGAGAACTTCAAGCTGTCATCCGGCACGTGGGTTCACGCCGGCGACCTCCGTGTTGCTGCAGTCGCGGTCTGTGCACCGGTTGTTCAGGACGCGGTCCTCACCGGACACGACAGGGACGAGATCGGGCTTCTCGTCTTCCCGAACATGGCGGCGTGCCGAGCGCTCGTGCCGGAGGCGACAGATACGACACCCGCGGAGGACCTGGTCGTCCACTCCGCTGTGCACGAAGCCCTCGCTGCGGGTCTGAAGGCCCACAACGATCGGAGTCCTTCGGGTAGCAGACGAATCACCAGGGTGTTGCTCATGACGGACCCGCCGAACATCGATGCCAACGAGATCACGGACAAGGGATATCTGAACCAGCGAGCCGTGCTCGGGTCGAACGCCTGTACGGGGAGGGTGGGCGCGACGTGGTGGTCGTCTGAGGCGCGTCGTTAGCCTTGCCGTCCCCAATGGTGAGGTGCCGATGCAGGATCGGGCGCTGAGAAACTTCGGCATATTCGTGTTCGTCCTCGTCGGGTTGAAGGTGCTCTTCGGGTGGAATATCTCGATCATCGGCAGCATCGTGCTCACCATCATCGTGTCGGTCGTCATATCGGCGGTGAACCGGCGTTGATCCATGGAGGGCTTTGATCTACTCCGTGTCGATCTCGTAGATCTTGTCGATGTAGCGGGTGATGAGTTCTCTGACCGCGGTGCGTGACGGGAACGTTGCCGCCATGCCGTACATCGGCGCCGCACCGGTGGTTGCCTCACCTCCGGCGGCTCGTGCTTCTGCCACCGAGTGGAACCGCTCGGCTACGCCCGGTTTCGTGTGACGCAGGGTGACGGCGATGTGGACGGCAGGTGGGTGGTGCAGTCCGTTGAGGCTCCATCCGCGTTCGGCCATCCTGGCCATGACCTCATAGATGT
>QIDW01000129.1 GCA_003230435.1 Acidimicrobiia bacterium
CCACTGGCACGAAGAAACTTGCCAGGAAACAGAGAACCTGGTTTCGGCGTGACCCGCGGATTCGCTGGATACCCTGGACAGAAGATATCGAGCAAAGAACAGACAGAGCACTGGAGGCGTTGATTTGAGGAACCTCGCATTCACCAAGATGCAAGGCTTGGGCAACGATTTCGTCGTGATAGATGGACCGATCGGGTTGTCTGCTGACGAGATCTCTGAGTTGTGTGATCGTCGCCTCGGTATCGGCGCCGATGGTGTGCTCGAGGTCAGTCGAGCCGATTCGATAGGGATGAAATATTGGAATGCAGACGGGAGTCCGGCGGAGATGTGTGGAAACGGGCTCCGATGTGTGGCTCGTTACACCTATGACAAGGGCTGGGCGAGGGACAGAAACTTCCCGATCCAAACTCCGATCGGGGCCCGGGGTGTGAAGGTTCTTGAAGATGCCGTGGAGGCTGAAATTGGCAGAGTCAAGGTGACCGGTCATACCGAGATCGACGGCGACCGGTATCACCTGATCGACGTCGGAAACCCTCATGCAGTGTTGTTGGTCGATGACCTGAACTCGACCGATGTTGCCACGATCGGCCCCCGCGTGGAGATGGATACTCAGTTCGAGAGCCGCACCAACGTCGAGTTCGCCTCATTCAAAGATGGTCGTGTCGACATGCGCGTCTGGGAGAGAGGCGTCGGGGAGACCACTGCTTGTGGCACAGGGATGGTTGCCGCCGCCTTCGTAGCGACGAAGACGAACGGCTTCGAGAGTCCGATAGTCGTCGAGACACGGGGAGGCGAGGGACAGGTTGAGTTCAGAGACGGAGTTGCCTGGTTACGCGGTCCGGCCGAGTATGTCTTCAGGGGTAACGTCGGAGAACGCTGACCACCTTCCCGATGAGCTCCACGCCGTCGGTGAACACCATGGGCTCGTATGCCGGGTTCTCTGATTCGAGGATGACCTTGCCGCTCTTGCGCCGAAGCCTCTTGACAGTGGCCTCCTCGCCGTCGACAAGGGCGGCGACGATTTCTCCGTCAAGAGCATCGGGCTGGCTGTGTACTGCCACGAGGTCGCCCTCGTGAATACCGGCATCGATCATGGAGTCACCCTTGACCTCGAGCAAGAAAACCGGCCCCTCACCGACGAGTTCTGTCGGCAGCGGCATCACACTCTCAACCTGCTCGGCAGCGAGGATGGGTGTGCCGGCCGCGATACGCCCCAGCAGAGGGATGTTGCGGACTCTGCGGTCGACCGAAGTCGGCGCTTGCTTGTCGAGAACAACTATCGCCCGAGGCTTGGAAGCATCCTTGCGGATAGCACCCGCTTCGACAAGGGAGTTCAGGTGTGAGTGCACTGTCGAAGGCGAGTTGAGCCCGACGGCTTCACCGATCTCCCGCACCGAGGGCGGATAACCCCGATCGTTGACTGTGTCTCGTATGTAGTCGAGCACTTGTTGCTGACGTTCGCTGAGCATCTGACTCCTCCATCGAACTGGTGTTCTGTCACG
>QIDW01000444.1 GCA_003230435.1 Acidimicrobiia bacterium
CGATGGCCTGAGATTCCCTCCGTGCCAACTCCTCGGAGATGTCGATCGGGGCGTCGAACTCCTCGTTGACGAGACCTTCGATGGCGACCCTTCCGTTGTCGTCGTGCAGAGTCGAGAGGAGACGGGAAAGCGTGATGAGGGCGTCAGGCACGACACCTCCAGATTGACCGGAATGGACCGGTGCGTGGAGAGTTCGAAGCTCGAAATTCACGGCGACAAGGCCACGCAGCCGCGTAAGAAAGGCCGGGACACCGACTTCCCAGTTCCCCCCGTCGCCGATGACGATGATGTCGGGTTTCAGAAGGTCGGAGTACTTCTCGAGGATCTCGGGGAGGCCCTCGGATCCTGCTTCCTCCTCACCTTCGAACAGGATCTGAACGCCGACAGGAAGGTCACCGCCGTGTGCAGCGACGGCTCCCATGTGCATGACGACGCCCGACTTGTCGTCACTGGCACCCCGCCCGTAGATCCGCCCCTCTTTCTCGAAGGGCTCGAAGGGCCCGCTGGCCCAGTCTGCGATTGGCCCCGGGGGCTGAACGTCGTAATGGGCATAGAGAAGAAGCGTTGGTGCGCTCTCAGGCGCCGGTTTTTCTGCGAACACCGCCGGGTGGCCGTTGGATGAGTCAAGGAGTTGCGCGTTCTCAAAGCCGGCCGCTTCGAGGAGACCGACGATCTTCTCGCCGGCTTTGCGAACGTTTGCCGGGTCGTAGCCGGCGGCGCTGACCGACTCGAGACGGATCAGATCAGACAGGAGGTCTTTGAGACGGGGCATGTCGGCGGCAACGGCCGCTCTTAGATCATCGTGCATGATCGGGAGCGTACCGTTGGCGTAATACGCCTGAGTGGGGGATTTGGGGCAATATGGTCCCTTGCTCTCCTTTTCACTATTCCGAATCCCGGTCACCATAAGAGGTTCGTTTCTCCTGATCGCGGCGGTCCTCGCCCTGGTGGGCCGTAGCGACCCGATGTCGGTGGTGGCCTGGGTGGCCATCGTCTTCGTGTCCATCCTCATTCACGAACTTGGCCATGCTTTCACCGCCAGAACGATGGGCGCAGCAGTCGAGATCGAACTGAACGGCGTCGGAGGCCTGACACGATGGTCCATCCCTGCAAGCGAACTCGGACCGGGTCGTCGTGCGTTGGTGGCAGCGGCCGGATCGGCCGTGGGGGTCGTCTTTGGGTTACTCGTGTGGCTTGTTGCCTCACAGTTCGGCCCGTACTCAGGGATGACCCTTTTTGTGATCAACAACCTGATCTTCATCAATGTGGTCTGGGGGCTCATCAACTGGGTGCCGATTCGACCCCTCGATGGAGGCCATCTCCTTCTTGCGCTTTTGGAGAGACTCGCGCCTACGAGGGCCCAGACGATTGCCCGGGTCGTTTTCACGGTCACTGCCGGTCTCGCACTTGCATGGGCGATCAACGGGAGGCATGTTTTCATCGCCGTGTTGGCCGGCTGGATGCTCCTGTCAGAGCTGAGCACAGGGAAACCAAGATCTCTCCTATGGTCCAACCGACGATCCGGGGGAGTGGGGAGAACCGATCGACGTAGAGTCCGACGACGCAGACAACTAACGACTCAGGCCACTAGCGTCCCTGCCGATGGACTTCGCATACACCCAGAAGGTTGAGGACCTACGAGGTCAGCTTCTGGAGTTCATGGAGTCGCACGTCTACCCGGCCGAGTCGGTTTACTCGAAGCAGATGGCTGCCTCCGGCAACCCTCATCACCACCCTCCCATTATCGAAGATCTGAAGGGCGAGGCCCGAAGTCGTGGCCTGTGGAACCTCTTCCTTCCGGATGTCGAGCTTGGGGGTGGTCTATCGGTTCTCGAGTACGCCCCACTGGCGGAGATCACCGGTCGGAGCCCTTATATCGCACCCGAAGCCCTCAACTGCTCGGCTCCCGACACCGGCAATATGGAGATCCTCCACATGTTTGGCACTCCCCAGCAGAAGGAGATGTGGCTTCACCCGTTATTGGAGGGCGAGATCAGGTCGTGTTTCTCGATGACCGAGCCGGAGGTGGCCAGCTCCGACGCCACCAACATCCGCACCCGGATCGAGCCGAGCGGCGATGAGTATGTGATCTCAGGTCGCAAATGGTTCAGTTCGGGCGCTGCGTCGGATCGTTGCAAAGTCTCCATCGTCATGGGGGTTACCAATCCCGATGCCGATCGCCATCAGATGCAGTCGATGGTGATTGTTCCGCTTGACGCGGATGGAGTGGAGATCGAGAGGGACCCCACTGTTTTCGGCTACCAGGACCGCGGTGGCCACCCCCAGATTCGATTCGATGAGGTACGGGTGCCTAAGTCGAATCTTCTCGGTGAGGAGGGGGGCGGCTTCGCCATCGCCCAGGCTCGGCTCGGCCCGGGGCGTATTCACCACTGCATGCGGGCGATCGGCGCCTCGGAGCGCTGTCTCGACCTGATGATCCAGAGGTCGAAGGCCAGGACGGCTTTCGGGCAACCGCTCTCCGATCAGGGAGTGGTTCGTGAGTGGATCGCAGACGCGAGAATCAACATCGAGCAAACCAGGCTTCTAGTGCTGAAGACCGCCTGGATGATCGACAAC
>QIDW01000230.1 GCA_003230435.1 Acidimicrobiia bacterium
GCGTGGGCGGTGGAGCTCCTCGCTCAAGACACCGACGAGTCGAGTCTGATCGTCTCGATCGCCCAACTCTGGAACGGCGAGGCATCACTGGGTGAGACTGCCGTAGAGGACGTGCTGCGGGCCCTGGGTCATCTCGACCGGATCGCTCCTGAGCTCGGTGACCTGCTGGACGAGGCCGAGCCGGTCTGGTCAGAGGTCGAGCCGTCGTTGGCCGTGGAGCTGCTCCGCCATCGGCTCGGGTCCCTCGGTGACGCCGGCATTGCCGTCCTGGCGCCTTCGTGGTGGACGCAACGGAAGCGAGTGAGCGCGCGGATGCGGGTGAGCAGTAGCTCGAAGTCTCCAGCCGCAGCGGTGAGAGCAGGGCTCGGTATCGAGGAGATTGTGCAGTTCCGCTGGGAAGCAGCACTGGGTGACGAACGTCTCACCAAACAAGATCTCGATCAGCTCGAGAGAGCATCTGCGGCAAAGCACGTGGTTCGCTTCCGGGGTGAGTGGGTGGAGATCACGCCCGACTCGCTCGCCATGCTCACACAGCAAGTGGGTACTACAGGGGAGGCGTCGGTCGCCGAGTTGCTCAAGGCATCGCTCGGTCTCGGCGAGTCGAATCTGGATGAAGCCGTCGAGGTCACCGAGGTGATTGCGTCCGGGTGGCTCGGCGAGCTGCTCGACGACGCGCTCCACGCAACAGTGGAACCGGTGTCCACGCCCGAGGCATTCAACGGCGAGCTCCGCCCGTACCAGGAGCGCGGTGTGGGCTGGATCGGCTTCCTCGGGAGGCTCGGTTTGGGCAGTTGCCTGGCCGACGACATGGGATTGGGCAAGACTGCCCAGGTGATCGCGTCCGTGCTCGTCGACGATGTTGTTGGGCCGACGCTCGTAGTCTGCCCGGTCTCGGTGCTGGGCAACTGGCGATCTGAGCTTGAACGATTCGCGCCGGAGCTGAGTGTCCTCGTCCACCATGGTCCGGGTCGACAGCGAGATCATGACAAGCCCTTCGCCGAGCGTGCGACGACTCACGATGTTGTCCTCACGACCTACTCCCTGGTGGCTCGAGACGCCGACGACCTCACCGCGGTGAGTTGGGGGCGGCTGGTGCTCGACGAGGCCCAGCAGGTGAAGAACCCGGCGGCGAAGCAGACCAAAGCCGTTGGCAGGCTACGCGCCGATCGACGTGTCGCGCTCACAGGGACGCCGGTCGAGAACAGGCTGTCCGACCTCTGGTCGATCATGCACCTCCTGAACCCGGGTCTGCTCGGGAGCGCCCGCGCCTTCCGTCAGCGTTTTGCGATCCCCATCGAGCGGGACCACGACGATCAGGCGGCCCATACGCTGCTCCGTCTGACCGGGCCATTCGTGCTGCGGCGACTCAAGAGTGACAAGTCGATCATTTCCGATCTCCCCGACAAGATCGAGATGACCGATCACTGCCCGCTGACCCGCGAGCAGGCGACCCTGTACCAAGCCGTGGTGGACGACCTGCTCTCGGGCGCCGACCAAGAAGACGGCATGAAACGCCGGGGTCTGGTGCTTGCCGGTCTCATGCGACTCAAACAGGTGTGTAACCATCCCGCGCACTACCTCGGGGACGGCTCTCCGCTGGCGGGCCGGTCGGGCAAGTTGATCCGTATCGAGGAACTGCTCGACGAGTTGCTGAGCGCCGGCGACAAGGCATTGTGCTTCACACAGTTCCGCAAATGGGGCGATGCGTTGCAGCCCTACCTCGAGCAGCGGTTCGGTGTCGAAGTGCTCTGGCTTCACGGCGGCGTGCCCCGTAAGAAGCGTGACGCGATGGTTGAACGGTTCGGCGAGGCCTCGGGTCCACAAGTCTTCTTGATCTCAGTCAAGGCGGG
>QIDW01000462.1 GCA_003230435.1 Acidimicrobiia bacterium
CATGTGACCACCTTCGACGACGTCGATGCGACAAGGCTTTTCGAGGTGCGCGCCGCGCTGAGCGAGCGACACGACACAAAGATTCCGATCGAGGCTCTGGTGGTGCGGGCCGTGCTGCCTGCCTTGCATGCTTTCCCGGAGTTCAACGCCACCCTCGACGGCGATGACCTCATGGTGCATGGAGCCCACGACATTGGGATCGCGGTTGACACACCCGACGGACTTCTCGTGGCGGTGATTCGTGACGCCGATTCGAAGGGGGTCCTCGATCTCGCCATTGAAGTGGCACAGTTGGGAGAGGCTGCCCGGGAACGCAAGCTTTCCCCCGACGAGCTAACCGGGCAGACCTTCACAGTCTCCAACATTGGAGCAGTCGGTGGTGGACATGGGACGCCCATCGTGCCGCCCGCGACAACCGCCATCCTTTCGATTGGCCGCGCAAAGTCGAAGCCGATTGTCTACGACGGAGACCTGGTCATAGCTCCGGTAATGCCTCTGTCGCTCTCATATGACCATCGAGTGATCGATGGAGCTGTGGGAAGAAGGTTCATGGCGCTGCTGATGGAGAATCTCGAAGAACCGGCCTTGTTCCTGGCCGGTTAATCGTGCCTCACGTCCACGTTCTCGAATACGACGAGACCAGTGGTGTTGCTCGCCGTGAGTACGACGCTGCGCAACGCCGCGCTGGACGGATCTGGAACATCGTCTCCATCCAGAGTCAGCTTCCCGAAGTGATGCGTGACTCGATGCGGCTTTATCAGTCGATCATGTATGGCCCGTCACCGCTGTCGCGGGCACAGCGGGAGATGATCGCCATCGTTACGTCACGATCCAACGAGTGCCACTACTGAGTAGTTGCTCACTTGCACGACCTCCGGGATGAGGTCGACGACCAGCAGATGGTGGATCGGTTAGCGGTCAATTGGCGGACCGCTCGCTTGGATGAGCCGACCCGAGAGCTGCTCGAGTTCACGGAGAGAATCACCGCCAAACCTTCGTCGATTGACGCCGCCGACATCGAGCGTCTGCGTCAGCAGGGATTCGACGACCAGGGCATTTCGAGTTGTGTTCAGGTGGTTGCCTACTTCAACTACATCAATCGAATAGCAGAGGGTCTTGGTGTGCCCGCCGAAGCCTGGCTGGCCGAGGACGGAAGGCAGCGTTCCGTATAGCCTTCACGGCATGGCAAAAGACAAGAGCAAGAAGAAGAACGCAAAGAAGAAGCCCTCCGGAGTCAAGGAGAAGAAAGCCAGCCGTCAGTACACGGGTGCCTTTGGCGGGAGAGAGGTTGCCTACACGGCGACGGCGGCGACTCAGGTCTTCGAGGTCAACGACAAAAAAGCTTCCTTCTTCTATGTTGCCTACACCAAAGACGACGCCGACGCGGCTACGCGTCCGGTCCTGTTCTGCTTCAACGGTGGCCCGGGCTCATCGACCGTCTGGCTTCATCTCGGCTTGTTCGGACCCAATGAGGGTTTCAAAGTCGGCATGCAGGGAAAGCTGGTCGAAAACGAACACTCGATCCTCGATGTGACCGACGTGGTGTGTGTCGACGCGATGGGCACCGGTTTCAGCACCACGGCCAAGAAGGAGGATGAGAAGGACTTCCACCACTACAAACACGATGTGGAGGCCTTCAGCCACTTCATAGTCCACTACCTGAACCGCAATGGCCGATGGGCTTCCCCGAAATACCTGGCGGGGGAGAGTTATGGAACGCTGCGAGGTGCGGCGATCGCCCACGAGCTGTTCAACACCCACGGTGTCGAGTTCAACGGCATCGTCCTGATCTCGTCGATTCTCAACTATCAAACCGTTGGCCTCGACCGCAAGAGCCTGATGTTCCACC
>QIDW01000335.1 GCA_003230435.1 Acidimicrobiia bacterium
CCCATCGGGAGTGTCGTCATAGACGACTTCGGCGGCATGGCTCGTGATGTCGATGAAGGGTGGTCGGTGCTGGGCGAGATCCTCGATCAAGGCGAGCAAGCTCGCGAGATCACCGCCGCGTTTTGGGGGAATGATCTCGAAGCTGATGAGCGGCTCTGTGGACCCGGCGAGATGTTCAGTGACCTTCATCGTCGCTGATCCGTCGAACGTCCGCCAAGGCGCTGAGCAGTCTGCGGGTGATGAGTCCGTCAGGGTCGAGTTCCGTCATCTTGACTGTCGTGTTGTTGTGACGATCGATGCCGGCGACGTGTCCATTGCAGGTGATCACGTGGTTGTTCATGCGGTTGTGGATCCTTCGAGTCTTTTGGGCGTCGGCGAGAGCCTACCATGAGCACCTGTCAGCCCTTCACAACGATGGGCAGGAACGGCATCAACCCCCAATCTGCACAAGGAGCTCCACGTCAATGCGCCGCCATCGCTTCACTTCTGAATCCGTCTCGATGGGACACCCCGACAAGGTGGCCGACCGTATCAGTGACTCGGTGCTGGACTACGCCCTCGGTTTCGACCCTCATGCCCGAGTTGCTTGTGAGACTTTCATCACCGGTGGGCTCCTCATCATCGGTGGAGAGATCCGGGCCGTCGACCTTCCCGCCGATCTCGACGACCGGATCGAGCAGGACGCTCATCGGCTATTCGGGTCCCGGTACCGGATTCGACCCCGACGGTGCCGATGTTCGGGTGGTCATCCAGGAACAGTCGGTCGACATCGCCCGAGGCGTCGACGGTGGTGGAGCACTCGGGGCCGGTGACCAGGGCCTCATGTTCGGGTACGCCTCGAACGAAACCGATGAGCTCATGCCTCTGCCGATTCTCCTCTCCCATCGCCTTGTCGCCCGGCAGGCGGCGGTGCGAGAGGCAGGCACCATCGAGGGTCTCCGGCCCGACGCGAAGTCCCAGATCACGACAGTGTGGAACGACAGGGGACCCAAGCAGGTCGAGTCCGTGCTGTTGTCGACCCAGCACCATTCGATGTGGAACGATCGCCAGGGTGATCTGCGTGATCTCGTGGTGGAACATGTGATCGCCCCGGCATTGGGTGACTGGTGGAACGACGACGTGACGGTGCTCTTCAACCCCACGGGCCGGTTCGAGACCGGTGGGCCCGAAGGCGATACCGGGCTTACAGGACGCAAGATCATCGTTGACACCTATGGCGGGTGGGCCCGTCACGGCGGGGGTGCTTTCTCCGGTAAGGACGGCTCGAAGGTTGACCGATCGGCGTCGTACATGGCCCGCTATGTCGCGAAGAACGTCGTAGCGGCCGGCCTTGCCGACGAGTGCGAACTCCGGCTCTCCTATGCGATCGGTGTCACCGATCCGACGGCCGTTTCAATCGACTGCCAGGGCAGCGAGCGAGTCGACGAGATAGCCATCGAGAACGCAGTCATGGAGGTATTCGACCTTACGCCGGGCGGGATCATCACCCAGCTCGACCTTGCCCGCCCAATCTTCGAACCAACTGCCTACCACGGACACTTCGGACGTACACCAGACGAGTCCGGGCCGGGCACCTTCACCTGGGAACGCACCGACTGCATCGACGACCTCAGGTCGGCTGCGGGCGCCTAGGTGTGACAGAGCCTGATCGATACCCTCGATCAGGTGCGGCTGATCCATCGAACAAACAGCGCATTACTCGCACACCGTCATTTGCCGTTGGGTTGCATCGGTCGACCGGGATCGGGTGAGTCCTGCTTATCGGTCATTGGTGGACGATCTACTTCCGTATCCACACGACGCGGATGTCTCGGACGTCGATGTCGTCTGACTCGAGTCCGATCTCGATCTCATCAACCTGAGAGGCGGCCTCATCCCATTTCCGACGGATGGCGCGGACCTCGTCTTCGAGGTCGGCGTTGAGGTCCTCGATCTCGCGTCGTTTCGCCTCGATCTTGTCACCGGCCTTGCGGAGCCTGTTCTCAGCCGACCGCTGGGTCGAGCCTGAGACCTTCGGT
>QIDW01000182.1 GCA_003230435.1 Acidimicrobiia bacterium
GTCCTCTGGAGGCGACGGATCGGACGAAGACTCCTGCGTCGAGGGCGTGGTCCGACATCCTGATGCGATCTCCCAGGAGCGCCCCACCTCCGAACGGGCTCGACGGGTCGACCGCGACAACCGCAACGGTCTGTCCTTCCCGGCGGTACTCACCGATCAGCGCGTTGACGAGGGTCGACTTTCCTGCGCCCGGCGGACCGGTCACACCGACGACATGGGCGTTTCCCGTTCGTCCGTAAACGGCGGCGAGCACCGCTGGTGCGTCGGGGCGATCGTTCTCGAGCGCTGAGATGGCCGACCCGAGGACGCGCCGGCTGCCCTCGGCAAACCCGGCCTCGTAGTGCTCCTTGTCCCTGATCATGTGACGTCGAGGCCCGTTCGGAGGTTCGCGACGAAGATGGAGGCCAGGGCCTCGGGCGCCGGCCCCTCCTTGGGGTGCCACCATGTGAACGTCCAGTTCATCGCCCCCAACAACATGAGGCGGAGTGTGTCTCGGTCCGTGCCCTGGGGCAGTGCCAGGGCGTTGATGAGGTCCGTGAAGATGCTCTCGTAGTCATCCCGAAGCTTGAAGATCAGCTCCCGCCCCTCGACCTTGCTCGGCACTGGCCGCATCACGGCGTTGACGAAGGTACCTTCGGTGAGGAGGATCACGAGATGGGCGGCACAGGCGGCTTCGAGCCGCTCCCACGCCCCCTCGACATCGTGGAGCGCCGCCGTGGTTGCCGCGCCGATCCGGCGCAGCGCTTCCTCATGGACCGCAACGAGCAGGTTGTCCTTGCTGTCGAAGTGGTAGTAGATCGACGCGGTTCGCATCCCGGCCTCATCGGCGATGGCTCGCATGGATGCTGCATCGAACCCCTCGCGCGAAAAGCAGACGGCCGCCGCCTCGAGTAGCTGGCCGCTTCGGTTGGCCGCGGTCGGCTTGGTCACGGTGCGTCCTCGGCCCTATCGACGCCGAGGAAGTCGTACCACCCGCCCCGGCTCCCCGGCTTGAGGTCGGGCGAGCCCAGGTATCCGGCACTGAACGCCTGACGAGCGAGCGGCGGTACGGCGTACCGTTCCCCGCATGTCTCATGGAGGTACTGCTGAGCGTGATAGAACGCCTCGAAGCTGGAGGCATCGAGGAGCTCGAACACACCCATGGGCCAGCCAAGTCCCGTCTTGACCATCTCGTCGACCTCCGCCGGTCCTGCGATGCCCAGCTCCACGAGACGGATCGCCTCGGCGACGTAGTTGTTGATGAATCGCGTCATGAAGAACCCCGGCGAGTCCTTCACCACCACCGGCTTCTTCCCGATGCTTTCCAGATAGGTGACGACACCGGTAAGGGAGTCCTCGTCGACGAACGCGCTGCGCGCCACCTCAACCAGGGGGAGCACGTTCGCGGGATAGAACCAATGATGCGTGCCGACGAGACGGCTCGGGTCCTCCAGGGGAGCAGCCAGTTCGGCGATCAGGATCGACGACGTGTTCGTTGCGATCACGGTGCCATCGGGCGAGAGGCGCTCGGCCTCTGCCAGGACGTCATGTTTTGTGTCGGCGACCTCCGGCACGGTTTCGAAGATGAGATCGGCCCCGGCAAGCCCTTCCTCGTAGCTGGTCGTTCCCGACAGGCGCG
>QIDW01000381.1 GCA_003230435.1 Acidimicrobiia bacterium
GCCATGCCTTGGCCAGACGGTTGAGATCCTGGTGGTGGTGGAACGGGTTCCCTCCGGCCCAGTACACAAGTCTGGTCTCCGGGTAGGTGAGACGTTTGCCGTTGTAGTCGAATTCCTCGCCTCCGTGAAGGAGCAGGTCCGAGATTCTGGCAACAGGGATGAAGTCGGTGACCTCGTTCTTACCCTGACCGAGCCGGGGCAACTCGTGATAACCCACACCGTGTCCGGTTAGTCCCACTGCTCCGTAGCCGTAGCCGACGCCGCCGCCGGGTAGACCGATCTGGCCGAGCATCGAGGCCAGGGCAGCGGCCATCCAGTAAGGCTGCTCACCGTGATCGGTCCTCTGCACGGACCAGCTCACAGTGACCAGGGTCCGCGCCCGGGCCATTTGAGCAGCAAGCGATCGGATCCGGTCAGGATCTATACCAGAGATGTGACCGGCCCACTCGGCGGTCTTGGGTGTGCCGTCAGACTCACCCAACAGATAGGAACGGAGACGGTCCCAGCCGACGCAATAGGAGTTGAGGAACTCCTCATCGTGCTCACCCGACACGAGAAGGCTGTGGGCGAGACCAAGCATGACCGCAGCGTCGGTGCTGGGACGGACCGGTATCCACTCGGCTTCGACTGCCTCAATGAAGTCCTCACCGAGCGGAGACAGGTTGACGAACCGAACACGGCATTTCTCCAATCGGCTCGAGAGCATGTGCCGACCCTGTCCCCCATAGCTGACTTGGCTGTTCTTGATCGGCATGCCGCCAAATGCCACCACCAACTCTGTGTTCTCGGCGATTTCGACAAAGTGAGGTTGCTCGTCCATCAGGTCATCGAACGAGAACCCGAAGATGTGAGGGGTGATCACGTGGCCGGCAGCGATCGAGTAGTCGTCCACCGAGTAGGTGTATCCGCCAATCGAGTTGAGGAAGCGGTGGATTTGGCTCAGGGCATGATGGAACCGGCCGGCGCTCGCCCAGCCGTAGCTGCCTCCGAAGATCGCCTGGTTCCCATAGTCCGACCGGACCCGGTTCAGCTCTTCAGCCAACAGGTCGAGGGCGATATCCCACTCGACCTCGACAAAGGGCTCCTGTCCGCGAAGCTCCGGGTTGGAGCCGGGGCCATCTCGATACCAGGACTCACGAATAGCCGGCCGTGCTACCCGGCTCTTCCGAACAGCCTTCATCGACTGCCCTATGGGTGAAGGATCGGGGTCTTTTGGGAATGGATGAACGGCCGTGATGTCGTGACCGTCGGTCTCTATCTCGTAGGCGCCCCAATTGGTGAGGGTCTGGTGTCGTGTGGTGGTCATCGTCCTCGCGGTTGATGGGCGAGGCTAGCCAGTCAGTCCTCACGGAGAAAGGGAACGCTCCCCGAGACTATGAGGCCGCCTCACCGACACTCGGGATCAGCCGATACCGGAAAGTGATGCACCCGGGCTCTTCGTCTTCGCAGTAATACGAGTCAAACTGGACGAAGGCGTCGCTGCTCCCGCCGGTACGCACCAGATATGTGTTGGGTTTGACGCTCACGATGTGCTTGATGAACGAGTATGAGTACCAGCCGCCCATTGCGGGGTTCTCGGGCTCGTCATCGTCGTCGCCCCCGAGACGGTCGACGGCGAATGACACCGATGCCGGCGGGCTGGCTGTCTCCAGCGGGACCTCCCCCAAATCGAACGCTCCACCCGGACCCGAAGGGTTCGTCACGCCGGAGTTCGTGAGCAACTTGGTACGTCGGAACGCCACGTCCCAGCCGGGCGATGCGAAATCACCATCCATCACACTGCCCTTTTCGAAATCGAACAAAACCCAATCGGCCATGCTCCTGGCATCCAACGTGTAGCGGGTCCACTCCTCCTCCACCGCGGCCACCCCATCCTCCACGACAGCTACCACATCCTCCACAAGGGCTGCCCCTTCGGGCTCGATCGCCGCGAAACCTGCAGGCCGAGGCTGAA
>QIDW01000232.1 GCA_003230435.1 Acidimicrobiia bacterium
GCGGCGCTGATCCACTCGAGCTGGAGCCGCTCGGCTCGGATGCCGAGCCGGTCCATCTTGATCCATGCCTTCTCGACCCGGCGCTGGGTCCAGGTGGCGGCGTCCATGTAGTGGCAGTCGCTGAGGTGGCATCCCGACACGAGCACGAGCGGGGCACCGCGACGGAACGCGTGCCAGATGAACTTCTCATCGACGCGCCCGCTGCACATGGTGCGGATGAGGCGGACCGAGGTCGGGTACTGGAGCCGGGAGGTTCCCGCCATGTCCGCGCCGGCGTACGAGCACCAGTTGCAGGCGAAGGCAATGACCTTCTCCATCGGATCCTCTGCCAGGATCGAGTCGATCTGGGCCATGATCTGCTGGTCCGTGAAGTGGCGCATCGAGATGGCGTCCCAGGGACACTCCGCTGCGCACGTGCCGCAGCCGGAACAGGCGGCCTCGGTGAACACGGGGAGCTGGTTCGCCTTCTTGTCTGCCACCTCGATGGCGTTGAAGGAACACACCTGGGCGCAGATTTTGCAGAGCCGACAGGGGTCGGGATCGAGCATGGCGGTGATCGCCTCGATACGAACGTGACCGGCCCCCAGGAGGTTGCCGGCGCGGGCCGCGGCCGCCCCGGCCTGCGTAACGCTGTCCTTGACGTCCTTGGGTGCCTCGATGCAACCGGCGAAGAAGACGCCGCGGCTGGGGGCATCCACCGGCTTGAGCTTGGGATGGGCCTCCATCACGAAACCGTCGGAGGTGAGGGAGAGGTTCAGGATGTCGGTGATGCTGCGCTTCCCATTCCCGTTGCCGTTGACCTTGGGGGGGACCAGTCCCACGGCCAGCACCACCATGTCGAAGTGGTGCTTTTCCCGACGTCCGGTCAGCGTGTTCTCGACGTGGACGATCAGGTCCTGGCTGTCGGGGTCTTCCTCGACAAGTCCGGGAAGCCCGCGGATGTCGACTCCGCTGGTACAGATCCTCGAAGCCCTTCCCGAACGCGCGGATGTCCGTGTAGAAGACCGTGGACTGCACCTCTGGATCGTGCTCCTCGAGCAGGAGGGTCTCCTTGATCGTGTTCATGCAGCAGAAGTTGGAGCAATAGAACACCCCGCGCGACACGGAACGCGAGCCGACGCACTGGATGAAACCGACCCGCTTCGGATGGCGCCGGTCGGAGGGACGTACCAGCTCGCCATCGGTGGGCCCACCGGCGTTGACGAGACGCTCGAACTCCATGTTGGTGACGACGTTCTCGAAGCGGGCGTATCCGTACTCGTCGTTGGGTCTCGGGTCGTAGATGTCCATGCCGGTGGCGACGACAATGCTTCCCACCTCCAGGTCGATGAGCTCGTCCTGGACGTCGAAGTCGATGCATTCCTTCTCGCAGACCTCGAGGCACTTGCCACACGCGATGGGGTTGAACCCGAGGCAGTTGTCGGCGTCGAGGGTGAAGGACGCCGGGACCGCCTGGGGGAACGGGCGGTAGATGGCCTTGCGCGAAGAGAAACCCTGTTGGTATTCGTCGGGAACGACGACCGGGCACACCGGGGTGCACAGGTCGCAGGCGGTGCATTGGCTTGCGTCTACGTACTGGGCGCGACGCCGCACTCGGGCCTGGAAGCTTCCCACGAAGCCCGTGATGTCCTCGACCTCTGAGTTGACGTACAGTTCAATTCGGGGATGCCGACCGGCATCCATCATCTTGGGGCCGAGTATTCATATAGAGCAGTCCATGGTCGGGAACGTCTTGTCGAGCGCCGCCATGATCCCGCCGATCGACGGCTGCCGCTCCACCAGGAATACCTGGTGGCCTCCGTCCGCCAGCTCCAGGGCCGCCTCGATGCCGGCAACCCCGCCTCCGACGACCAGGGCGGCATCGGTCACGGGGAAGGTGCGCTCGTCCTGAGCCTCGAGCTTGGAGGCACGTACCACCGCGCTCCGTACCAGGTCCTTGGCCTTGACCGTCGCCCCCGCCAGGTCCAGCCTGTGGACCCAGCTGCAGTGCTCACGGATGTTGGCCATCTCCATGAGGTATGGATTGAGGCCGGCGTCCGCGACGCACTGACGAAATGTGGGCTCATGGATCTTGGGCGTGCATGACGCCACGACCACCCTGTCGAGCTGATGCTCGACTATGGCCTGCTTGATCTCGTTCTGTCCGGGCTCCGCACAGGTGTATCGATTGCTGATCACGGTCACCACGCCGGGGAGGTCCGCTGCAAAGC
>QIDW01000312.1 GCA_003230435.1 Acidimicrobiia bacterium
AGGTGACGACACCGGTAAGGGAGTCCTCGTCGACGAACGCGCTGCGCGCCACCTCAACCAGGGGGAGCACGTTCGCGGGATAGAACCAATGGGTGCCGACGAGCCGGCTCGGGTCCTCGAGGGGAGCAGCCAGTTCGGCGATCAGGATCGACGATGTGTTCGTGGCGATCACCGTTCCATCGGGCGAGAGGCGTTCGGCCTCTGCAAGGACGCCGTGTTTGATGTCGGCGACCTCCGGAACGGTTTCGAAGATGAGATCGACCCCGGCAAGCCCTTCCTCGTAGCTGGTCGTGCCCGACAGGCGCGACCGGGCGTCCGCGGCCTGTTCTTCGGTGATCCGACCCTTGGCAACGCCGCGGGCGAGTCCGAACCGACCCTCGAGAACCGACCCTCGAGAATGAGGCCAAGCCCGTGCTCGACGGTCTCCTCCCTGCGAGAGATGATCGATACAACAGCGTCGGAGCGCTGAAGGCAAGCCAGTGCGATACCGTGCCCCATCACGCCGCCGCCGCCCAGGATGGCGACCTTGCGTGGCCATGTCATGGCGAGACCGTGGCGAGGCGCTGCTTGATCATCTCGATCGTCTGGTCGGCATTGGTGCCAGGACCGAAGACCGCTTCAACGCCCCAACTCAGCAGCGTGGCTTCGACGAGAGCGTCGTCGCGACCCTGGGCGGCGAGCCCGGCGATCACGTCCTCGAAGATGGGGAGGTGGCCTCCCGCCGATGTCGAGATTCCGACCACATGGACGTCCTCGTCGACGGCGGCCTGCACGACCTCCTCGGGCAGGAGGAAGTTGATGAAGATGACCTCGAGGCCGGCATCTCGCATCTTCTTGGCGACAAGGCGAACACCTCGGTCGTGGGCTTCGACCGTCGGTTTGGCGAGCAGAACTCGAATCGGCTCGCCTGGAGCGATCTCAATACTCATGTGGTGGCCTCCATCCGAGTGCACTCTTGAGTACACCCATCATCTCTCCGGTCGTCGCGTCGGCTCGCGCAGCGTCGATGGCTGCCTCGATGAGGCTGCCGTCGAGCGCAGCAAAGTCCTTCGTGGCCAGTGCCTCCGCAGCCTCTGCGAAACTCTGCATCCCCTTCTCCCAGGCGTCATTGTCTCTGCTCGCCTTGAGCTCCTCGACGCGCTCTATCGCGGTCTGCTCGACCTGAGGGTCGATCTTGAACAGGTCGGTCGGTGGCGGTTCATCGGTTTGGTACTTGTTCAAGCCCACGACTGTGCGCTCGCCGGAGTCGATGAGATCACGCCAACGCTCGGCGGACGCCTCGACTCTTCGGCGTTGCCAGCCCGATTCCTGGGCAGCGATGTAGCCACCTTGCGCCTCGATCTCCTCCACGAGCACGAGCGCAGCCTCGACGAGCTGGTTGGTGAGCGATTCCACGTAGTACGACCCGGCCAACGAATCGGAGACGGACGTGATATTGGTCTCCTCCTGGATCACCTGCTGGATCCGGAGAGCGAGCGTTGCCGCCTCCTCCGTCGGGAGGGCGAACCCCTCGTCGTAGGCGGACACCTCCATCGCCTGTACACCGGACAGGGCCGCCCCAAAGGCGTGCAGCGTCGTCCTGATCAGGTTGACGAGGGGCTGTTGCGCTGTCAGGGAGACGCCCGATGTGTGCGTGTGGATACGTACATGCATCGACCGGGGATCCTCCGCACCGAATCGCTCCTTCATTGTTGTTGCCCACATCTGACGCATGGCGCGAATCTTGCAGATCTCCTCGAAGAAGTCGTTCCCCTGGGCAAATTGGAAACCAAAGCGTGGCAGTGCCTGGTCTGCTGTGAGCCCCGACGCTATGCAGGCCCGTACGAGGTCGATTCCGTAGGCGAGCATGAACGCTATCTCTTCGACAGCGGTCGCTCCCGCCTCCTCGGCCCCGTATGGTCGTGTTCCACCTGGGAACGTTCTTGACGCAGTAGTTGATCAGCTCGACCGCCAGTTTCTGGCCCTGCCGGGGAGGGAAGGCGGTCATGCCGACGTAGGCGGACTGGTGATACCAGTTCATCGAGTTGCCGCGCAATTGATCCGGTGTCAGGCCCCGATCCTCGGCGAGGGCGATGTACTGGGCGAGGGCCGGCACCACCTGGTAGTCGGTGATGTGGACGACGTTCATCTTCGTCAGGTCCATCCCTGCGAAGAGGCGCTCCATATCGGACTTCGAGTACACACCCATCCCGCACTGGCCCACTCGACCCCGCGCCGCGGGATGGTCGGGATCGAGGCCTTCGTGAGAGACCAGGTCGTAGACGAGGTTGTAGAACCGCTGGCCGAAGTAGCCGATCATGCCCTGCTCGGCAAGCGTATCCATCCGATCCCGGGTGTCCTCGGGCAACCCGTATCCGATGACGGGCTGGTTGGCCCAGTGCATCAGCTGATAGTGCGCCGGCAGGTTGCCGCGGGTGAACGGGTAC
>QIDW01000443.1 GCA_003230435.1 Acidimicrobiia bacterium
TGCCATTCCCCAAGCTCGGAGAAGCAGCACTCACGACTGCAGCCGAGCGCTGCGGTACATCAATCGGAGACGGAGATATCACCCACATCGGAGGGGTGTTCACGACACTTCCGGCTCACCCCGACGTAGCGGAGGGCCTCACGATTCTCCGCAGTGCCGGGTTCTCTGTCGCTGCTCTCACCAACTCTCCGCAAGAGACAGCCGAAACCCAGATCATGAACGCTGGTATCGCCGATCGTTTCGACAAGATCATGTCGGTTGAGATGGTTGACAGGTTCAAGCCTCATCGTTCTGTTTACGCGGCTGCAGCCACAGAGATCGGCGTCGCTACATCCGAATTGGTGATGGTCGCAGCACATGACTGGGACATCGCCGGCGCTATGACCGCCGGCTGTGACGGCGTGTTCGTCTCACGCCCCGGCCAGATCTACAGCCCGTCCTTCGACGCACCCACCCTGATTGCGTCCGACGTACTCGACGCAGCCAGGAAGATCATCGCCCACTACACCTGAACGATTCTTCCCTGTGACCTGTCCACCTGACCTACTCCCCACAGCCCTGACCGCCGTTGATCGCTGTGACGGTGTCGACAGCTGTCTGGCCGGTTGCGAATCCCCACATACCGGTCCAGGTTTGAAGGTCGTATGTCCAGAAGCCCTCCCCCACAGCGAACGGACTCTCTCCGATGGTGTAGCTCGGCCCGCCGTATGCCGCCTCGAGCATCTCGAGCGAAGAGCCAAGGCCAATTCCTTCGGTTGTGTATATCTCAGGTGTGGCACCGGAGTAGTAGAACGTGAAGAAGTGCGGTACACCACCGGACCAGAAGTCTGTGTCTGCCTGGGTGAACAACAACCAGAGATCGTTCCAGCGCACCGTACGCACAGCCGGCGGTGGGCACAGGGGCTCCTCCACCCACCCCGAGTCGATGGTCGGGGACCCGAGAACCGCAGACACCGCCGCGATCGTGGCCTCATCGTCATAGCCGAAGTAAACCCATGTATCTCCCGCCTGTATTCCCTCGTCACTCAGCTCAACAACTGCAGCGGCAGTCGTTGTTGTCGTTACGGGCGCAAGGGTCGTCGTAGTAGTTTCCGGCGGTGCTGTGGTTGTGGTCTCGGGAACTGTTGTTGTCGTCGTCTCAGGCACACCAGACGTTGTCGTCTCAGGGAGAGTCGTCGTTGTGTCCGCGACAGTTGACGTCGTACTGGGAACCGTCGTTGTTGTATCCCCCGCAACGGTATCGCCACCACCCAGACCGGCAATGATGAAGCCGGTAAGAGCCAACGCCAACACACCAACCAGGATCCATGGAAGCCACTTCTTCAGATCTTCGTTCACTTCAGTTCCTCCCTCGGCAGAAAACTAGCATCATCCGAGATGATGCGCGACAGCTCAGCAACTTGTTTCTTGAGATCCCTCAACTCGTTCGCCAGGTCCGACGGATCCAGATCGCGTGCCGTCGAATCCTCCATGCCGAACACCGAACCGAGAATCGCCGCAACCGACCCAAGGGCGGCAAGACCCGTAAGCATCATGATCGCTCCTGCGAATCGCCCAAGACCTGTCACCGGAAAAAGATCCCCATAGCCGACCGTGGTGAAGGACACTATCGCCCACCAGATCGCGTCTCCGAAGTCCTCGAACCCGCTCGAAGGCGGTTCGACGTTGAGGACCACGAGCGCAGAGAAGAGGGAGGCGCCAAGGATCCAGATTCCGAGTGCACCGAAGCGGCGAGCAAGTAGTGCGGTCCTACGAACGAGTTTCGTCGATGTCAACAGTTTGACGAGGCGGGCGATCCTGAAGACCGAGAGGAAACGAGCAGCGGCAACGGCAGGGAGGAGGTACCACGGGAAAGTGAAGATGACGATCGACAGATCGAAGATCCCGTCGCCGGTGGTCGGGTACTTGCGCCACAGCACGACGCGCACGCCGAAGTCGGTGAGAAACACCAACCACGAAACCAGGTCGATGACAACGAAGAGCGCCTTGAACTCCACAGGTACGATCGCAAGTGCCAGGAACGGAGCGAGCGCTGCGGCCGCGATCAGCGGACGGCTGCGTTCGTCCCATTTCTGCAGCTTTGGAGGTGCGTCGAGCATCGCCGCGAGGGTAGGAAGGC
>QIDW01000234.1 GCA_003230435.1 Acidimicrobiia bacterium
ACTCTCGTTCTGTGGGCTGCAACTGCCGGGAACAGTGAACTGGAACCCTGGGTACGCGCTGGCTTGGGGTGGGGGAGGGGTAGCGTGTGGGGTATGGCTGATCGACCTCGCAACGATGACTGGTGGCTTGCATCCGACGGCAGGTGGTATCCACCGGATCTGGGCCCTGACGCGGATGCGCCGAGCTTCGCGGGTAAACCGAGCGATGCGTCGGTGATCTCGTCGTCGTTCACGATGGTCGTTTCAATCGCTCTCTCGGTCGCGTCGGCGATTCTCGCCGGCGCGACCTTCTCTGGGCTTCGGTATGCCTCGGCGCTGCAGAAGTACACGGGGGAGCTCTCGGATCCTGAGAAAGAAGCTCTCGGCTCGGTCGAGTTGACCTGGGCGAGCTGGACAGCCCTCGCTCTCTTGATGCTGGTCCTCACAGGAGTACTCGTGATCGGATGGACCTACAGCGCGTCCAGGTCTCTCGACAATCGGGGTCCGATCGGTCGCCGATGGCGTGGCGGGTGGACCATCGGGTCCTGGTTGGTCCCGCTCGCGAACCTTGTGCTCCCGAAGTTCGTGTTCAACGAGATCGAGAGGATCGCCCAGGTCCCATACGGACAGGTACCCATCGGTGAAGAGTGGCGGGCCTACCCGAGATCCCAGCTCGGGGATCTGTGGTGGCTCTTGTGGATCGCCGGGGCGATTCCGAGCCAGTTGACCCAGATCATTGTTGGGGACCCCACGGGTGATGCCGGCCGGCTTACGATCATGGTGAACATCAGCTCGTTCACGTACGCACTCTTCGCAGGGGCGGGGATCGCCCTCGCGTTGCTCGTTCGACGAATCGAACGGTCGTCGCGCGGTTGAGCCGCTGTCGCTACATGGGACCCGGTCATACCGCTCGGGTGTTCATGATGATGGCGGGGTGTGGTCCGTCCTTTTTCGGAGTCGATGTTTCGGGAACCCGAAGTCTCACTCCGACCGTCTAACTTGTGAAACATTTCACAAAAAGGTTTCTGTCGGGTGGATCGCTTTCTCTCTCCTCCTTCCTCCCTGTGGTTCGCGCCGACAGAAGGACGGTCGGAAAACGGTCCCACCCGCCCCCGATCGTCTTGACTGCCCCGGCTGATCCCCCTCAGCCGGGGCAGTCTTCTTTGTCGGGTGTCGGGTGTCAGGTTTCAGGGAAGAAGGGGGCGCTGCCAGATAGAACCCGTCCTCGGATCTCTGGTTACTGTCTACCGTCTACGGTCTACGGGCTACCGTCCAGGGAAGGAACATCTCATGCGATCAATCGAAACGAACGGTGTGACACTGGCAGTGGATGACCAGGGAACGGGTGATGCCGTGGTGCTGCTCCACGGATTCCCCGAGCTCGCATACTCGTGGCGGCACCAGATACCGGCACTCGCGGACGCCGGCTACCGAGCCGTCTCATTCGACCAGCGCGGCTACGGAGCATCCTCGAGACCGGAAGACGTCTCTGACTACTCGTTGGAGATGCTCGTGGGAGACGTCATCGGGCTACTCGACCGCCTCGGAATCGACACGGCAACTGTTGTCGGCCACGACTGGGGCAGCATCGTTGGGTGGACGACGGCGATCGTTCATCCAGACCGTATCTCGAGGGTTGCGTCGCTCAACGTTCCGTACCGCGGGGCATGCATCGGATTCCCCACGACAGACGTCATCAGAGAGCAGCTCGCCGATCGTTTCGGCTACGTCCTCATGTTCCAGGACGAGGGTGTTGTCGAGGCGATGTTCTCCGCCGATCCTGATGCGTGGCTGCGAGGCGCATTCTCGATGGTCGCGGGGAACAAGGACTTCCTTACCGACGATGAATTCGGCGTGTTCGCCGACGCCTTCAGGGCCGGTGGCATCACCGGCCCCGTCAACTGGTACCGCAACATAGATGCGAACGCGGAGGCTTTCGACGACTATTTGGATGCACCCATTCAGCAACCAACGCTGATGCTTGCGGCCGACGGTGACCCGGTACTCCCGGTGAGCCTCACCGAAGGCATGGATAGGTGGATCCCGGATCTGACCACCGTTGTCATCGAGGATTCCGGGCACTGGACACAACAGGAACAGCCGGAGGCCGTCAGTGCTGCCCTCCTGGATTGGCTAGATCGAACGTCGTGATGCGCACAGCCCGAGACTGGTTCTTCTCCATCCCGACTGTGATCGCTTTCGGGTTGACCCTCGTCGTCTTCGACCTCGCGGGCAGGATCGCGCTGCTCTTCGGTCTCAGACCCTTCGAGTGGGTAATGGCCGGCTTGCAGCGCACCATGCTCGGTGTCTTCCTGATCTCGGGTGTCCGATTCGACGTTCAGGGGCTCGACCGATTCGAATCCACGGGTGGGTACATCTTCGTGTCGAATCACCAGAGCATGTATGACGTGCCGATCTTCGGCGGGATCCTCGTCA
>QIDW01000046.1 GCA_003230435.1 Acidimicrobiia bacterium
CCTTCGAGGGATCGCACCACATAGAGACGGTCGATCAAGGGTGTCTCGACGAGTTGGTCAGTGATGACTGTCAGGTCGGCATCGACAGCGACGCGAATCACCGGGACCCCATCGACGTAGGCGGCAGCGACCGTCGGTGGTGTGGTTGCCGGCGCCCCCTCCGAAGTGACGAATGAAAAGCTGAATGTCTCGCAGGCCTCGTCTGCTATCCAGGAAATACGGCCGATGACGATGCTGTCGGACTGGTCCTGATCAAAAGAAGCGATCGTCCCGTCCTCCACAAACCCCCCTTCGCCGGGGCATCCCGCTACAAGGGGCAGGGTCGTCGTGGCTGCAATCGTGGTGACGGGTTCGGGCCGAGTGGTTGTGGGTTCAGGGTCCGTGGCGGCTGAGGAGCACGCAGCGAGAACAAGGACCGTCGCCACGCCAAGTGCCATCCGTACTGCCATGTCCGGAATGGTAAGACCGGCCACTAGGTTTGAAGAGCTATACCCATGTAGGAAGTGAACATGCCTGAAGCCGTGATAGTTGCCACCGCCCGCTCACCCATCGGCCGTGCCTACAAAGGATCTCTGATCGATGTCAGAGCCGATGATCTTGCCGGGTTCGCCATTAATGCCGTCATGGAGAAAGTGCCCGAGGTCGATAGGGCCTCAGTCGAGGATGTCATGGTCGGATGTGCTCTCACCCATCACGAACAGGGTTACAACGTCGCACGGCCTGCGTCGATGCTCGGTGGCATGCCCGACTCAGTGCCGGCGACGACGGTCAATCGATTCTGCGCTTCCTCGCTTCAGACGATTCGGATGGCCTTCCACGCCATCAAACAGGGTGAGGGAGACACCTATGTCGCCGGGGGTGTCGAGTCGGTAAGTCGTACATACGGCAAGGCTTTCGACAGCGACGACCTCAATCCACGTTTCACTGATTCCGATCGTGATGATTTCATCAACAACGTGTACATCCCGATGGGCAACACCGCCGAGAACGTTGCGGAGAAGTACGGGATCACCAGGGAGCGAATGGACGAGTTCGCCAAGAGCTCACAGGATCGAGCGGTCGAGTCTCAGAAGAACGGATTCTTCGACAGGGAGATCACCCCAATCGAGGTACCTGACGGCCGGACAATCCGAGACGATGATGGTCCTCGGCTCAATACCACACTCGAGAAGTTGGCATCGCTCCCTCCGGCGTTTCAGCCTGATGGTTTGGTGACAGCAGGCAACTCTTGTCCGCTCAACGATGGCGCTGCTGCCGTTCTCGTCATGTCCGACCAGCGTGCGGCCGAACTCGACTTGAAACCCCTCGCGCGGATCGTCGCCTCGTCAGTTGCAGGCCTGGAGCCCGACATGGGAATGGGACCGGTGTTCGCCGTGCGAAAGGTCCTGGAGCAATCCGGCATGAGTCTGGAGGACATCGACGTCATCGAGATCAACGAGGCCTTTGCCGCCCAGGTACTGGCGTCTGCTGATGAGCTTGGAATCGACATGGACAAGCTCAACCCTCACGGTGGCGCCATTGCTCTCGGACATCCCTTCGGGATGACAGGTGCACGGATCATGGGAACGTTGCTGAACGACCTGAGCACGCTCGACGCCACCTTCGGTCTCGAGACGATGTGTGTCGGTGGTGGTCAGGGGATGGCGATGATCGTGGAGCGTCTCAACTAGCGAACAGTTTTCCCCGGATTTGCGTATAT
>QIDW01000124.1 GCA_003230435.1 Acidimicrobiia bacterium
ACAGGATGAGCTGTTCTGACTCGTATCCGGGGTGTGGTAGCTGAGGTTCGAGATTGGCGCCACCTACACTCGCCACTCATGGCGCTTACCGCGGAGCGACAGGAAGAAGAGGTGGTGACCCGGCGGATTACGGCGTCTTCCGTTCTGGAAACCCTTGGTGTGCTCTCGGCGCTGACAACTCTGGCGTTGGGAGTGCTCGGGACTCTCCCAGAGTCTCCGGACTTCGAGGTCGCTCGCGAGGTCTTCGGCAACATCCCCGCTCCGCTGGAGGTCGTGTTCTATGTGGGGATCGCCGTCTTCCTCTGGTTGATGTTCCACCTCTTTGCTCAGAGGGCGGCCAGTTGGGAACAAGGCCAATCTGATCCACGCACCGGCCAGTGGGGTGAAAGGCTTCAACGTTTGCGTGACGGGCTGACGATGAAGACCCTCATGCGCGATCCCCGCGCCGGGGTCATGCACTCTTTGATCTACTACGGCTTCGTCGTCTTGTTCCTCGGGACTGTCACCCTGGAAATCGATAATCTCCTCCCTGCCGACTTCAAGTTTCTCCACGGCTCGGTCTACATGGGTTACTCGGCGATTCTCGACTTGGCAGCGATCGTGTTTCTCGCCGGGCTCGGCCTTGCCATCGTCGGCAGGTACCTGATACCCACCTGGCGCCTCCGCTCCAAGACCAGGCCCGAAGACGCCCTCATTCTGGGGGTGTTGGTCGTCATCGGTCTGACCGGTTTGTTGACGGAGGCGGCCCGGATCTCGCTGGCTGGACGTCCGGATCATGAGATCTGGTCCTTCATCGGGTATCCGATCTCATTCCTCTTCGATCAGGTGGGCGCGTCTGGATGGCACCGGATCTTCTGGGTCACCCATGCTGCGGCCTTCGTGCTCTTCCTGATGATCCTTCCGCTCACCAAGCTTCGACACATGGTCACCTCTCCAGCAGACCTCTTCCTTTCACCTCACGAGCGCCCCAAGGGCGCCATGCGGGAGATGCCCAACCTCATGGAGGCCGAGGACATCGAGACGGTCGGCGTTGGTGTTGCTTCGGACCTCACCTGGAAGCAGATATTCGACACCGACGCTTGCACGGTGTGCGGACGCTGCACATCCGTCTGTCCCGCAAACATCACCGGGAAACCCCTCGACCCGAGAGAGATGGTGCTCAAGTCGGGCGAGGTGGCCGCGTCAACCGTGGGAGTCACCGGTCCGGTCTCGTCCACGGCGCTTCTGGAAGGCGCAGGATCGCTGTTCGACCGCATCCATCCGGACGAGGTTTTTGCCTGTCGGGCATGTGACGAGATCTGTCCAGTCAACATCGAGATTGTCGATCGGATCCTCGACATGCGTCGATACCTGACCCTGATGGAGTCGGAGTTCCCGACGGAGTTGGGCAAGGCGTTCGTTGCCATGGAGAACCAGTCGAACCCGTGGGGGATGAGCCAACAGGCGAGAGCGGATTGGACCTCAGAACTCGACTTCGAGGTTCCTGTCTTTGGGGAGAATGGGAAGACCACAGCCGAGTATTTGTGGTTTGTGGGATGTGCAGGGTCGTTCGACGATCGCAACACCGCTGTCTCAGTCGCTCTGGCTCGACTGCTCCATGCCGCCGAAATCGACTTTGCCATCCTGGGAGCGAGGGAGTTGTGCAACGGCGATCCGGCCCGCCGCTCCGGCAACGAGTTCGTTTTCCAACAGCTCGCACTCCAGAACATCGAGAC
>QIDW01000360.1 GCA_003230435.1 Acidimicrobiia bacterium
GCCGTTCCGACCTTCTCGGAGATGATCGGGCTGACAGCCTGGCAAGACTTCAGTACATATCCGTCAATCGACTTGCCAGATTGCCCGACGAAACTGGGCTCTATCCGACCCACGGCGCGGGCAGTTTCTGCACCGCAATCGCCGCCGGGTCTCACACGTCCACCATCGGAGATGAGAAGAAGACCAATCCGGTGCTCGCCTATCCCGATGAGGATTCGTTCGTTCAGGGCCAGCTTTCGGGACTTGTGCCCTTCCCGAGCTACTACCGTTATATGGGCCCGGCGAATGTAGCTGGAGTCGATCCACCTGGAACCTTCGAGGTTGCCGCCGTTTCTGAGGACGATTACGCCCGACTGGAAACCGAGGTGACGGTGATTGACGTCCGACCCAAGGCCGACTTTGCCAGAGGGCACCTTCCCGGATCGGTCGCTGTCGAGTTGCGCGATGACTTCGGCGTTTGGGTCGGGTGGGTGATTCCATACAACGCACCGTTAGTTCTGGTCATGAACCCGGATCAGGACAGCGAAGAGGCCGTGAGGCAGTTGGCCCGTATCGGATTCGACGACGTCAAGGGGGTGATCACCGACATCGACGATTGGAGCAGCACCCTCGACTCGTATCGTCTGGTAGACGTCGAGGAGTTCGCAGGGCGCTCAGGTGCTGGATGTGAGAGCGCCCAACGAGTGGGCGAGCGGCTCGGTCACGGACTCAGAGATGGTCTACGCCCCCGATGTGGTTGACCAGACACCCGACGGTTTGGACCCCAATCGTCCGGTGTGGATCTATTGCGGCACTGGATACCGGGCCAGCATCGCGGCGTCAACATTGGAGGCTCGTGGTTATGAGCCAGTCGTTCTGGCTGACGCCGGTGTAACGGAGCTGCTCCAAACACTGTCCAACAAGGGGTAAAGACGAGGGGCAGTAATGAGCGACGGGAAAAGAGCCCGCTGGTTGTGGCCATTGGGCATCGGATTGGCAGTCGTAACACTGGTCATCGTCGCCCTCGTCCGCGAACCCGTACAACTAGATCGAAGCACCGCAGAAGGAACTGTCCAGGAATACCTGCAAGCGATCAGTAACGAGGACTACAACAAGGCATTCGAGGTTCTCGACCCGGATGGATTCGACGGTTGCAGCACAAGCGATCTCATCAGAAGCGCCCCGCGGGATGCTTTCACCGCCACGCTGGGCTTCTCGGACAACCCCAATCGTTTCAGGCCGATCGGTGAAGAGGGTCCTCCCTCCAATGAAGATCTCGTCGCCGTGGATGTCACTCTGAGATTCGGCAGTGGTGATCTATTTGGTGGGTCCTGGGACCAGTACGAGACATTCTTCCTGATCTCGAAAGACGGCTCTTGGTGGATCACTGACAACCCTGACCCTTGGCCCTACTTCACATGGGATTGCATGAGAGGAGACTTCTGATGGGTGGGTTGTTGGCACTTTTGATACTCGGCGGAATCGTTGTGGGGGTCATAGCGATGGCTCGCCGCGTCATGGAAAAACGAGGTGGTGGCCCCTCTGACGGTGGCAATGTCATCGTCTACCTGTTGCTTGCGCTCTCTGTCGGTGTTGCTGCGTTCGCCCTGGCCGAGTTGGGGCGAGCCGCTTTCCCGGGCGACTCATTCGTCAGCGACACGAGCCAACGAGTGGCGACCTCTCTCGCGGGTCTGGTTGTTGCAACCCCCATAGCTGTCTTCCTCTGGAGGCGGGAGGCCAAACGCCGACTGGACCACCCGCGTAGCGCCGGCTGGACGGTCTACCTGTCTCTGATCGAGGCGGTGTTCATGACTGCGCTCGTGATCGCCGGATACTCGAT
>QIDW01000269.1 GCA_003230435.1 Acidimicrobiia bacterium
GAGGACGAACTCTCCATTGCAGCCGATGCCGGGACCCTCACGCGGAACTTCATGGGGTACACGACGCGACGTGGTGCCGGTGTCGTCGCTCTCGGAACGTCGGGTATCAGCGACATCGCCGGCGCTTACGCCCAGAACCACAGACGGCTTGCCAGCTACTACTCGGCGATCGACGCGGGCGAGCTGCCCGTCGAACGGGGATACGGCCTCACTGACGATGACCTTGTCCGGCGCCACATCATCACCGAGCTGATGTGCAACGGCCGGGTACGTGCCACAGACATCGAGCACCGCTTCGGCATGAACTTCGCAGCGGCGTTCGCGGCGGAACTCACGGCCTTGACCGCGCCCGGTGGCCTTGTTGAGGAAGGGATGGTCGAGGTCCATCACGATCGGATCGAGGCCACGGATCTCGGCCGGATCTTCATCCGCAACGTGGCGCGAGTGTTCGACGCCCACACCGAGGAACGAGCCGACAAACCGATGTTCTCAAAGACGATCTGAGTGGTGAGGATGGTCGACATCATCGACGTGGTCGTCATCGGCGGTGGATTCAGCGGCTTGTTCATCGCGACCGAGCTGGCCCGTCGCGAACGCGACGTGGTACTGGTCGAAGCCTCCACCCGCCCCGGTGGAGTTGCGTCGACGATCATCGATGATGGCTTCGTCCTCGAACCCGCCGCTGGAACATTCATGCTGCCCCACCGCGCGCTGACCCCAATCCTCGATTCGGCGGACGTCGCCGTCGAGGAGGCATATCCGGCGGCCGGACTTCGATACGTCTGGATGAAAGGGGGCCTGGTTGCCATCCCATACTCGCCGAAGGCCGCCCTCACTTCTGCGATTTCGATCCGCGGGAAACTCCGCATGGCAGCGGAACCGTTCATCCGCTCGATACCCGACGACGGTGAAGAATCGCTCCAAGGGTTCCTCACCAGGCGTCTGGGAACAGAGGCAGGCACGCTGCTCTCCCACGTTGCTGCGTCGGGTGTGTACGCCGGTGATCCAGAGACCATGTCGGCCGCAGCGGCCTTCCCGTTCTTCACCACGATGGAGGCCGAGGCCGGAAGTGTCGTGAGGGGAGGGATCCGGCGCCTACGGGCCAGCCAAGGAGTCACGTACCCATCGGCGGAATGTCGGCGGCGGCCGCAACGCTGGCCGCGTCGCTTGGTGAGCGGTACCGTGCCGAGTCCCCCGTGACGTCGGTCACCAAGGAAGATGACCATTTCCGCATCGAGGGCCACGAGACGCTACATGCACGGTCCGTCGTCCTCGCCCTCCGACCCGGCGCTGCGGCGACCATTCTGCCCGACATCAACACCGATGCCCTGGTTGGTTGGCCATCATCACCCGTGGTCGTCCTCGGCATCGGCGGCACCGCCGAGGAGGTACCTCTCCCAGATGGCTTCGGGTTCCTCACCGGGCCCGACGTCGACGCCGCGATCCTCGGCTGCCTGTTCGAGTCCTCCTTCGGTCCGGGACGGGCGGCACCCGGCCATTGCCTGGCAAAGGTCATCGTGGGCGGCACCCGGAACCCGGGGATCGTCGACCAGTCCGATGACCAGATCGTCACAACCGTCGTATCCGAAATGGAACGAGCTCTCGGCACCACAGTCGTTCCGTCATGGATCAAGGTCGTCAGGAACGCAGATGGTATCCCCCAGTACGACCTCGAACACCGACAACGCCTCAAGACCATCGACAACCTCGAAACTGCACACCCGGGCCTGGTGTTCTCGGGATGGGGCTATCGAGGAATCGGTGTGGCTCACCTGGCGACCGAGGCCATGACCATCACCAACAGGATCGAATGACACGATGACGGGAGACACCGCCAAAAAGACGGTACCGCGCGGTTTCTGGGCCGTGTGGACTGCGGTCGCGCTCGATCTCCTCGGCTTTGGGATCATCATCCCGATCCTCCCCCTGTACGCGTCAGACTTCGGGGCAAGTCCGTATGTGATCGGCCTGCTCCTCGCCTCGTACTCCCTCGCCCAGCTCCTGTTCGCACCGACTTGGGGTCGACTCTCCGACCGTGTCGGACGCAGGCCGATCCTCGTGATCACACTCGTCGGGTCTGCAATCGGGAGCCTCATCCTCGGTCTCGCCGGTTCGATCCTCGTCCTGTTCATCGGCCGGATCATCGACGGGATCTCCGGAGCCAGTGTCGCCGTTGCGCGCGCCGTCGTCGCGGATACTGCGGATGAGACGGACCGACCTCGGCTCATGGGCCTTCTCGGAGCGGCATTCGGTGTTGGCTTCGTGCT
>QIDW01000175.1 GCA_003230435.1 Acidimicrobiia bacterium
ACGATGGCTGCAGCCCACAGGTGGATCTCGCTCAGGTGCCGGACCAGGACCCGCATGTTCCACCCCGGACACCCAGCGATGTCTGCCTCGAGTCCGCCTTCGCGGGCGGCCTTTGCGAAGAGTTCTGCTTCCTGTCCAACTGCTGTGATGTGCTCGGTGATTTCCACGATGTCCTCCCGATCGGTCCGGGTCAGGGTCCGGTTACTACTTTCGATCTCGCGCCCTGTTCGGGCTCTCCTACAGCTTGCCAACGACGTGGGCGAGTCCCTGAGCCGGCTGATCGTGGGGGCTGAGCTCGACCGTCCCGATCGCTTCTTCGACCACATCGGTGTGACCGGACGGCCAGTAGTAGATCTCGGCTGCGCCCACGACTTCCTCGGTGCCGGTGGGGGGCCATCTACGACCACCGAACCCTGTGGTTCTCGTGCCAGTACTCGAGAAGCTGTTGATCGCCGGTCACGGTGACGTTCGCGTCTCCGCTCCTGTTCCACAGGGCCAGATACAGGTTTGATGCGTCTCCGGTGAGTGTGACATCGGCGGGCCCGTCGCCGCGGATCGTGGAGATGCCTTCGGGCGACAGTGTGACATGCCAGCGGTCATCGGTGTCGGTTGCGTGGACGACCATCGCCTGGGTGGTCGTTCTCTGCAACTTGCTGGTTCGTGGTGCGAAAGCGGCAAGCAGCTCGTCGACGCCATCGGAGGCGAACCCGGCGTCGAAACTGGACGCGATCCCAGCGCCGTTCTCAGCGTCGAATCGATGCACAGCCGTTTCGTGGGCTTGGCGTCGTGCCCACATCGCGAGGGGCGACGGCGCGGGGAGGAACGTGAAGGACTCCACATCGAGCGGCGCTGATTCGAGTGCACCAACGAGGTTGGCATTGGTGTCCAGATAGTGGTCGATCAGATCGCCGTCTTCTGGCCAGTAGACGGCGAGATCCGGCCAGAACTCGGCGAGTTCCGCGAGATCGTCTACCCAGGGTTTGTCGTGGGGTTGGGCGACGTGGGCCGCAGCCCACAGGTGGATCTCGCTCAGGTGCCGGACCAGGTCCCGCATGCTCCACCCCGGACATGTCTCGATGTCGGTGTCGAGTCCGCCCTCTCGGGCTGCCGCCGCGAAGAGCGCGGCTTCCTGTCCAACGGCTGTGATGTGCTCGGCAATCTCCACGATGTCCTCCCAATCGATCCGCGTAAGGGTCCAACTATTTCTCGCGATCTCGAGCCCTGGTCGGGCTCTCTCCTACAGCTTGCCGACAACGTGGGCGAGCACCTGCGACATCTGGTCGTGGGGGCTGAACTCGACCATCCTGACCGCTTCCTCGACGAATACGGTGTGACCGGAGGGCCAGTAGTAGATCTCGCCTGCGCCCACGACCTCTTGGGCGCCGTCCTCGTAGTTCACGCGGATGCTGCCCTCGATGACGAACCCCCAGTGCGGGCACTGGCAATGGTCCCGCTCGAGACCCTCGAGCAGAGGGCAGAAGTCGAGACCGGTCGGGTACTGCATGTACGCGCTGGTCATCCCGCCCCAGTCCTGTCCCCGGATCATCTCCCCGAGAGCCTCGTGGGCGATCGGTAGTTCTTCGATGTTGCTCTTCATTCTCACTGCCTCCTTGTGGCTGTTGCAGGCGTCGTAGTGTTGGTTCGAACCACGTCTACTGCAAGTTGCAGCATACCTTATACTGAAGGTTGCAGTAGAGTCAAGTGCATGCCACCGAGAATCACAACATCCTCATATTCGGTCCTTGCCCTCCTCGACCTCAAACCGTGGACCGGCTACGAACTCACACACCAGGCGCAGCGGAGCCTTCGCTACGCCTGGCCCAAGTCCGAGCGTCTCCTCTACTCCGAACCCAAGAAGCTCGTCGAGCTCGGCCTTGCCACGGTTCACCAAGAAGACAGCGCCAACCGGACCCGCAACGTCTACACGATCACCGAAGAAGGTCGCCGAGCCCTCGACGAGTGGACGAGCACCCGGACCCAACCACCTCGACTCGAGATCGAAGCCTTGCTGAGGGTGCTCTTCGCCGATCACGGATCACGCGAAGACGTGTTCGGAGCCCTCGACGAGCTCGAAAGCGACATTGGCGAACACCATCAAGCCATCGTGGAACTCATGGGCTCCTACCTCGACGGCGGACATCCGTTCCCAGAACGCACGCACCTGTCAGTTCTCTTCGCAACGTTCCAAATCGAGATGTTCAAGACCATCGAACGGTGGATCGAG
>QIDW01000035.1 GCA_003230435.1 Acidimicrobiia bacterium
CAGGGCCTCGCTCGACGAAGTACGGGAGGCAACCGGTTACGCCGCGGGTGGCACTCCCCCTTTTGGGCACGCCAATGCTCTTCGTGTTTTCGCCGATGAGTCGCTGAGACGCAACGACCCGGTGTGGGCCGCAGGCGGCACACCGACCACCGTCTTCCCCATCTCCGCCGCTGATCTCGACCGTCTCGCCAGCCCGCTCTGGGCCGACATATCGCGTTCCTAAGGCATGGCGCGTCGCATATGATCTTTTGGCCGCGCAGAAAGAAATTCCCCCGGCATTTTCCCTATCTCGATAGTGGAAATACCATTGGCCCGTGACTCAGAGCATTCCCATACTCCAAATCGAGAACCTGACAGCCTCGGCAGGTGACACAGAAATCCTCAAAGGCGTCAACCTCACCATCAACCAGGGGGAGATCCACGCCCTCATGGGCCCCAATGGTTCAGGCAAGTCCACCCTTGCTTCTGTCCTCATGGGCAACCCCCTCTACCGGGTGACGGACGGCCGCATCCTCTACAAGGGCGAAGACATCACAAAGGCTCCCCCCACCGATCGTGGCGCCGCCGGCATGTTCCTCGCCTTTCAGCATCCGGAAGCCATCCCCGGTGTTTCGGTGATTCAGTTCCTTCGCCAGGCACTCTCCAACCGAACCGGTGTCAACCTCACCGTCCTCGAACTGCGTCTCAAGGTGATGGATGCGATGAAAGAGCTAGGCATGGAGTCGTCCTTCGCTGACCGCTACCTCAACGAGGGCTTCTCCGGTGGAGAGCGCAAACGCAACGAGGTGCTTCAAATGGCGGTCCTCAAACCAGAGCTCGCAATCATGGATGAGACCGACTCAGGCCTTGACATCGATGCCCTTCGCATAGTGGCCGACGGCGTCAACAAGCTCACCGGCCCCGACCGCGGGTTTCTGATCATCACTCACTACCAGCGGCTGCTCGACTACGTCACTCCGCACCACGTCCACATCTTCATGGACGGCCGTGTCCTCGAGAGCGGCGGTCCGGAGCTAGCCGCCAAGCTCGAGGAAGAGGGATACGATTCGTTCCGCACGGTGTTGACCTAGCCGTGATCGACCTGTCGCACCTGAAAGCAGACTTCCCGATCCTCGATAGCGGGGTGCATTTCCTCGATTCGGGAGCCTCCTCGCAGAAGCCGATACCCGTTCTCGAAGCGATGGATCGATTCGCCCGCACCTCCTACGCCAATGTTCACAGAGGTGCCTACAAGCTCTCGGTCGCGTCGACCGACGACCGACGCCTATGAAGCAGCCCGGCGCCGGGTCGCCGATTTCATCGGAGCGACCGACGAGCGCGAGGTCATCTTCACCCGTGGGGCGACAACCTCTCTGAACACCGTTGCCTTCGGTTGGGGGTTGGAGAATCTTGCCGAAGGCGATCGAATCCTGGCCACTCAGATGGAGCACCACGCCAACCTTGTGCCGTGGCAGATGGTGGCCAAACGGACAGGCGCCACGCTGGACCACGTCCCCATCACTGACAACGGGCGTCTCGACATGGCCGCCCTCGAGTCAAAACTGGGGCCGGATGTGAAGATCGTCGCCGTCACCGGAATGTCGAATGTCCTCGGCACGATTCCCGATGTCGCTCGCATCGCCGAACTCGCTCATCGACACGGGGCAAGAGTGATCATCGACGCAGCCCAACTGGTACCGCATTCGTCTGTCGACGTGGGTCAACTTGGCGCAGATTTCGTCGCCTTCTCGTCACACAAGATGCTGGGGCCGACAGGAATCGGCGTTCTCTGGGGCCGAATGGACGCTCTGGACGAGACCGAGCCTTTCGAAGGTGGAGGCGAGATGATCGCCGACGTCACCCTTCACGAAGCGACTTGGGCCAACATCCCCCATCGTTTCGAGGCGGGGACTCCCCCCATCATCGAGGCGGTGGGGCTTCATGCCGCTATCGACTATCTCGACTCGATTGGCATGGACAAGATCTTCGAGCACGACCAGGAATTGACCGCCATTGCCCTGGAGCGGCTTGTCGACGTGCCTGGCATCGCCATCCAGGGACCGACCGACCTGAAGGATCGCGGAGGTGTGGTCTCGATGACGATGGACGGTGTGCATGCCCAC
>QIDW01000374.1 GCA_003230435.1 Acidimicrobiia bacterium
CTGACCGCGTTGCCGTCATGTACTTGGGACGCGTTGTAGAGGTCGCTGCGACAGAGACGGTGTTCGAGTCTCCGCAACACCCGTATACCAAGGCCCTCCTGTCGGCGGTGCCCTCCTTCGATCCAAGCCACCGCGCGCGGCGCATCGTCCTCGAAGGGGAGACCCCTAATCCGGCTGATGCTCCTGCCGGTTGCGCCTTCCAGGACCGCTGTCCCCTCGTCCACCCTCGGTGTCGGGATGAGATGCCCGAGTTGGAGGCGTTCGCCACTGGTCACCAGGTCGAGTGTTTCGCGGTGCCGACACTGGCGGTATCAGGCTGATGGACCCTGGTGATGGACCCTGGCGTCGGCTCATCACGTCTGCCACCTCTTCCGGATCGAGGTAGGTCTTGATCGACGCCACTTTGCCACCACGCAGTTCGAATACTTCAGTGAACTCGATCGCGTACGGCTGGCCTGCCGGGTTTGTCCCGGTGCTCTCGAACTCGACAACAACCAACTCCCCGTCGGTGACGATCGTCTGGGCCTGCATCTGTTCGTCTGGCAGAGACTCGTGGAGGTGATCGAGATGTTCCCGCACCGCGTCGATGCCCGTCTTCAGGTCGTCGAGAGGACTCCAATACGTGATGTCGGACCGATAGAACGTCACGAGCGCATCGATGTCGCGCGAGTTGTAGGCAGCAACGATCTGATTGATGAGCAGCCTGGCATCGTCGTTGGTTCCCATCGCCTCACAGCCTCTTCTTCTTTGGTCCCAACCTATCACTCAACCCCGGGCCGTTCTGTCAGAACGAGACGAGGCGCACCACATGAGCGCTGAGCGTTCCTTGGGTCTGGTCATCGGCAGCGCTGTTGCGCCGGAGCAAGTCCCCGGCGCGGCTGCAACGGCAGAGGCGTCAGGATTTGACGAGGTTTGGTTGGCGGAGGATTTCTTCTTCACCGGAGGCATTTCCGGCGCGGCACTCGCTCTCGACGGCACTTCGCGTGTCAAGGTCGGGCTCGGCGTGGTTTCGGCGATGGCTCGTCACCCTGCCCTGCTCGCGATGGAAATCTCGACGATCTCGCGTGTGCACCGCAATCGTCTGGTTGCCGGCATTGGGCTGGGCGTGCCGGCGTGGGTACGGCAGATGGGTCTCTTCCCGCCGTCGACGCTGGCGGCACTACGTGAGTGCGTTACCAGCGTCAAGAGCTTGTTGCGCGGCGAGACCGTGCATCAAGACGGCCAGGTCTACACCTTTGACCAGGTGACGCTGGCCTACCCGGAGGAGGGCGAACCGACCCCGATTCGCATGGGGGTGTCCGGGCCAAAAATGCTCCAACTCTCGGGAGAGATAGCCGACGGTTCGGTGCTCTCCGTCGCCGCTAGCCACGAGTATGTGCAATGGGCGAGAAACCGTATCAACGAAGGGCGGGAGCGGAGCGCCCGCACCGACGATCATCCGATCACCGTGTTTGCCATCTACTCCGTGGATGCAGACGGGGGGGGTCGCAGCCCGCGAGTCTGCGAAAGCAACACTCGCGTTCTATAAACAGCACGGCTCCAACGCCCTCACCGATGTGTATGGAATCTCGGACGAGCTCAATGCGCTTGTCGATCCCGGTGGATACGACGCGCTGCTGGCAGGCATGCCCGACCAGTGGGTCGACGATCTGACCATCGCCGGCACGCCGGAGGAGTGCGCTGCGAAGATCAAAGGCTTCTACGCCGCAGGTGCCGACTCGGTCGCCCTATTCCCGGTCGCCACCGACCGAGTGGACGACATTGTCCGTCTCACCGCCGACGAGGTGATGCCGTGGCTCTAATGTCCCGCGTCGCTAATCATGTGCAGATTCAAGGTAGGTGAGTTAGTCAACCTAACGGCCGGTATGACCGGTGAATACTCTCGCGACGATGACTGAACGACCGCT
>QIDW01000251.1 GCA_003230435.1 Acidimicrobiia bacterium
AGGTCATGAAATTGGCGCGAACGATCGCTTCGAAGCCACGCCCCGCCGTGGTGTTGGCCAAGCGTCTCCTCCGCCAGTCGAGGACCATGGATCTTGACCAGTTCCTCGAGTTTTCGGCGGCACTACAGGCGGTAGCTCATTCAACACCTGAGCACGATGCAGCTGTCAGTAAGTATGTGGAGAGTCTCAAAGATCGCGACTGAACCGAAACCCTGTCTTGTGGAGAAGCTTCAACATGGCCGCCGCCGGACTCGATGATCGTGCGGACCGAAGGAGGGCGTCGTGACTTTCGAGAGCACCCAGCGCCCGTTCGAGGATTTCCTGCAGAGGTATCACGTTCATCGTCACTTCGGGCGCCTGACCGAAGGCGACAAGTCTCGTCCGTACCGTGCCGCCACCCCTTGCAGGGGTGTAACCTTCGACCACACGATCAAGGTCGCCTTCGGAATAAATCCAACTGAGTCGGTGCAATGCAGTGTGAAGCGTCTCGTGTTTGGTCAACGATGGGTTGAATGTCGCCTCGCCCTGTTTCACTTCACCGATGATGACGTCGATGGTGTCGTCCTCGAGAAAGAGCGGCACACCCGGCACTTCCAACTCGGCCGCCATCTCCGAGTCATGGACATCGGCAAAGAACACCCGTCCCGGGAACCTGAGGGCCAGGATGTCCACGTCGGTGACGGTTTCCCAATCACCTCTTTTGTTCAAGGACTGGATCTGTAGTTCCGACAATGTGAGGTAACCGTTGGAACGCAGAAAGACTTCAACCAGGTCTGTTGCGATATCCATGATGGTCATTGTGGCAATTTGGGACGGGCGACCCATACACTGGCCGATTCGAGTGGTCAGACTGGACGTTCCGTGGTGAGCATATGAGGGAAATACCAAGAGACATACTGATCGAGGTCATGGAGGATGTCATCGAGGACCTCCACGGCCACGTTCATCGTGTTTCTGACTTGTCCGTCGACCTCGGCACCGGAGTCGGGCTCGGAGGGGACGATCTCGACCGACTCGCACTGGCGGGCATCCTTCACGATGTCGGCAAGATCCACCTCGATCCGGGGATCCTTGGCAAACCCGGCCCGTTGAATGAGGAGGAGTTCGAGTTGATGAGACGACATCCAGAAATGGGCTTCGCCATGACCCGAAATCGCCTCGAGCCCAAGGTAGCTGAGGCAATCCTGTACCACCACGAGCGTTATGACGGTGGTGGTTACCCGTTCGGCCTGGAGGCGGACAACATTCCAATCCTGAGCCGCATCGTTCTCGTCGCCGATGCCTTCGACGCGATGACCTCGGTCAGGGCATACCAACCGGCTCTCCCCGTCGAGTATGCCGTCAGTGAGATCCGCACCAATGCCGGCACCCAATTCGACCCGACAGTGGTCGACATCTTCCTAGAGCTCTCCTCCGTCGACAGACTCCCACTGGAGCTCATCGCCTAATCAAACGCGTTCCTAATGCATGACGCGTCGCATTTGATCTTTTGTGCGAAGAGAAAGCGAC
>QIDW01000060.1 GCA_003230435.1 Acidimicrobiia bacterium
TGTCCGGGGCCCAGGACGTAGATGCTTGCCCCGAGCATCTCGCCGCCGAGGCGTCGGCCGAGACGGATGCGATGCCATTCGTACCCGGGATGATCCTGGGTGCCGTCCCAGTCCGTTGAGTAGATGTTCTCCATGAGCGCCACCCTATCGATTGCCGAGTGGAGGTTCCCCGGAACCAATCTGGAGGCCCTCGGCGTCCAAGAACCATGAGTGAACACACCATGAAGCTATTCAGGTCGTTGGCGGTCAGCTTTCTGATGGTGGCGAGCGCGGTGGGGATAGGGGCTTTTGCCATCATCCAGACCGTTGAAAGAGTCAGTGAGGCCGTGATCGCCCCTGTGGAGTCCACTTCCGAACGGGTCTTAGACGTCATTGAGAACACCACCGACTCTGTGACCTCTGCGGTGGACGCCACCATCGAGAGTGTCGATGAGATTGTCGAAGCCGGCAGGATCCTTGCCGGCACCACCAGGGAGAATGCCAATGAAGTTGTTGATCTTGTTGATGAGGGTGCTGATGTGGCTGTGGCCATTGGCCAGGAAACATGGGCCGATCTTGTGGACTACGGCACGAGAGAGATGGATTCTCTCAGGGAGACCGGCAAGGAGAAGGCCACTTCCATCTGGCGCTCAAATACACAGCTAGCCGAGGATCGTTTGGAGGCCGGGGTGGAGCTGACCGCCGAGTTGGCCGAGGATGGTCGCGATTTCCTCGAGGGCCTCTTGGCGAGGAGCGGTTCCTGATCGCCCTGAGGTGACCGTGCCGGCGGCGTAGCTAGCCTCACCCGATCCGCGGTGAGGAGAGAAAATGACCGACTACTACGACCTTGGGTCATATGAGCGAACAGTGTCGACGACATCCGCTGACGCGCAGCGGTGGTTCAACCGAGGCCTCATGTGGACTTACGGCTATCACCACGAGGAAGCGGTCGAGTGTTTTGAGAAGGCCTTGGAAGGCGATCCCGGTCTGGCGATGGCCCATTGGGGTGTTGCCTATGCGATCGGCCCCAACTACAACAGACAGTGGGGCGACTTCGACGATGACGAGAAGCGGGGGTACCTCGGCCGCGCCCTCGAAGCGGTCAAGGCGGCAAACCAGAATGCCGATGGCGTCGAGCCCGTTGAGAGGGCTTTGATCGAGGCCTTGACCGTCCGGTACCCCGAAGACCCTTCGATCGAGGATTTCGGGCCGGTTCACAAGGCTCACCCAGGAGACATGGATGTTTGTGCGCTTTTCGCGGAGGCAATGATGAACCGCACGCCGTGGCAGTTGTGGGATCTGCCAACCGGCGCTCCGGCGGACGGAGCCGACACCCTGGAAGCGGTCGACGTGCTCGAGTCGGCATTTCACGATCTCGCCGGACTCGGGGCGGAAACTCACCCTGGTCTCTTGCACATGTACATCCATCTGATGGAGATGTCGCCGAACCCCGAGAAGGCGCTAAAGGCCGGCGACGCGTTGGTTGATCTTGCGCCAGACGCCGGCCATCTCCAACACATGGCCACCCACATCGACGTGCTCTGCGGGCGCT
>QIDW01000189.1 GCA_003230435.1 Acidimicrobiia bacterium
GCAGTGGTCGGCAGAGTTGCGCGTCGTATCTGGGCTAAGGCGATCAAGAACAAATACGGCGGGGACGAACGATCCCAGAAGCTCAAGTATCACATTCAGACGTCCGGGCGGTCCCTCCATGCTCAGGAGATCGGCTTCAACGACATCCGCACCACTCTTCAGGCACTCTATGCGCTGTACGACAACGCCAACAGCCTCCATACCAACGCATACGACGAGGCGATTACCACGCCGACCGAGGAATCAGTCCGGAGGGCGCTGGCCATCCAACTCATAATCAACAAGGAGCTCGGGCTGAACAAGAACGAGAACCCGCTCCAGGGAAGTTTCATCATCACCGAACTCACCGATCTCGTTGAGGAAGCAATTCTCATGGAGTTCGAGCGGCTCAACAGTCGCGGCGGAGTGCTTGGAGCGATGGAGCGGCAGTATCAGCGAACCAAGATTCAGGAGGAGTCGCTGTATTACGAGCAGCGAAAGGAGTCGGGTGAGTACCCGATCGTTGGGGTCAACACTTTCCTCTCCAAGGATGGTTCGCCCTTCGAAATGCCAAAACAACTGATTCGGTCGACCGACGAAGACAAGACTCGCCTGATTGCCAACTTGAGGGCGTTCCAGAATCGGAACGAGGAGGCTGCCAAAGCGGGCCTTGCCGATCTTCAGAAGACAGCCGTCCATGGCGACAATATCTTTCGTCAGTTGATGGAAACCTCGAAAGTCGCCTCGCTGGGCCAGATGAGTCGCGCTCTATATGAGGTAGGCGGTCAGTACCGGCGCAACATGTAGACGGACATTACGATTCCGTCCCCGATGACCCGAAACATCCCAGAAAAACCAGGTCTTGAAGATCTCGAGGCCAAGTGGGATGCTCGATGGGAGGCCAACGGCACGTACCGCTTCGATCGCTCCAAGACCCGCGATGAGATCTTCTCCATCGACACACCGCCGCCAACCGTGTCGGGTTCGCTTCATATGGGATCGGTCTTTGGCTACGTCCAGACCGACACCCACGCCCGCTATCGCCGCATGGCCGGAAAAGAGGTCTTCTACCCGATGGGTTGGGACGACAACGGTCTGCCCACCGAGCGTCGTGTCCAGAATTACTACGGGATCAAGTGCGACCCATCTCTGGCATTTGATCCCGACTTCGAAAGCCCAACGATCCACCAGTGGCCGTCAGCCGCCGCAACTTCGTCGATGCCTGCCATGTCCTCACTGTCGAAGACGAGAAGGTCTTCGAGGGTCTTTGGCGAACCCTTGGCCTTTCTGTCGATTGGACCCAGACCTACGCAACCATCGACCACAACAGCCGTAGGACCTCGCAGAAGGCCTTCTTGCGCAACCTGGCGCGTGGAGAGGCTTACACCCAGGAGGCTCCGGTTCTTTGGGATGTCGACTTCAGGTCGGCGGTTGCTCAGGCTGAGCTAGAGGATCGGGAGAAACCTGGGGTTTATCACGAGGTGGCCTTTCACAAACCCGGTGGGGGCTCGGTCCATGTCGAGACCAGCCGACCGGAACTGATTTGTTCCTGTGTTGCCCTCGTGGCTCACCCTGATGACGACCGCTATCAGGGCCTGTTCGGATCGACCGTTTCCTCGCCGCTCTTCGGTGTCGAGGTGCCGGTGGTGGCCCATGAGCTTGCAGATCCCGAGAAGGGGACGGGTGTGGCCATGATCTGCACTTTCGGCGACACCACCGACGTCACGTGGTGGCGTGAGCTCGATCTGCCAACACGTTCGGTGATCCAGCGCAACGGTCGGTTTCAGGAGGAGACACCTCATTGGTTGAGCGGTGATGGCCGGGATGTGTACAGAGAAGTCGCAGGTCTCTATCCCAACCAGGCACGGCGGAAGATGGCGGAGTTGCTCACCGAGTCCGGAGATCTGGTGGGGGAGCCGAAACAGATCACCCATCAGGTCAAGTTCTTCGAGAAGGGCGAACGGCCGCTGGAGATCGTGACCAGCCGGCAGTGGTACATCC
>QIDW01000152.1 GCA_003230435.1 Acidimicrobiia bacterium
CCGCGTGCACTTGCGAAGTCGCCCGTGCCGCCAGTAACCGCACGTGGGTCGTTGCTTTCAACGCCTGTGATCAGGATCTTGCCCCGATTGGCCAGATCGAACTCCTGACTGACGACACCTACATTCCAAGGCTCGGCAGCCGTACTGATGAACCCCCAGCAGTGGAAGAGCCCAATCGAAGTAAATCCTCCTAAGCGATAGATCCTGCCTCCGACATAGAACGGCCCGGTCCCGTCAGCACTGGCCGGGGTCTGAAAGGTGTTGAAATCAGCCACCACTTTGAGATTGATGGACGTTCCATGCGCCTTGGCGGTACCTGTGAGGGCGGGGGAGACGAGCGCCGCCGCTACCAGCCCTCCGCCGATCACACCTCTCTTGAGTAAATCCCTTCGGCTGAGACCTTCAGCATCTAGGTAGGTCGCGTTCGTCATTAGGCACCTCCGTACCTCTAGGAAGCCCTCCTGATCCGGGCTTCACGACGTTTCGAACCTACACCCCACGATGACCACCATGCTTGGTCGGGCAGTCAGCGGACATCCCTGACGCGAAACCGGGCCAATCACATACCATTTTGCCCTGACCAACAGAGGACACGAGCCAGCCGTGGAATCAATCGAACTCAGCATCACCTCCGGGCACCGGTCGACGACCGTAGATCTCACCTCGGAAGTGGCAGGTTTCTGCGCCGACAAAGGTGACGGACTGGTCTCGGTATTCGTGCCACACGCAACTGCCGGTGTGGCAATCATTGAAACGGGCGCCGGCAGTGACTCCGATGTCCTGGCTGCGGTGGACGACCTGCTGCCTGCCGAATCTGGACGGTGGGGTCATGAGCACGGCACACCCGGTCACGGACGAGATCACGTCCTTCCAGCCTTCATCTCGCCGTCGATCGTCGTCCCGGTGCAGGAGGGTCGGATGATGCTCGGGACGTGGCAGTCGGTGGTGCTGGTAGACACCAACGTGGACAACCCGGTGCGCCGGGTGCGTTTGTCGTTCCTTCCCGGGTAGGCCAGTTGGTATGCCTAAGTCGAGTCGTCCTGGCCTTTGCACGATCGCTGGTGGGACTCAACGGCTGAGATCGTGTTGGGGTAGAAATTCGCGACACCGATGCGTTCGCTCAGACCGTATGCACGGAGACGGTCCTTCACAGGACCCTTGAGCCCGGCAAACGCGAACGCCACTTTCTTTGCCTCGAGATCACCGAGCACATCGCCAAGGATCAATGCAACCGGTATCCTCCGACCATGCTGAGCCAACGTTTCGAACAACTATTCCGTCGTCTTCTAAGGGCATTCCTTCACTATGACGATGTGGCCCGTGACGGCCACCATGTAGTCGATCTGGCCTCCGCCCGGACCGATCTGGAAGAGCTTCGAGCGGCCATCGCTCTCGAACGGGATGTGGTGATGGGCCTAGGCCGTTCACACATCAGAGATGAGGCATGGCGCGATCGGGCGGCAGCGGCGCGTTCAGAACTGTTCACCATGGCTCACACATCGAACTGACCTCGCGATTGAGGTCTGTGGATAACTGGATAGCCTCATGGCTGTCATGAGCCGTCAACTCTTCCCCCAAAACGTCATTGCGATGATCTGGGACTTCGACAAGACCCTGATCCCGGGGACCACTGTTTCGGCACTACGACATGGATGAGGCTGATTTCTGGCGCGAAGTCGACGGGCTCGACGAGTTCTACCGCAGCCATGGGTCTCGGCTGATCCAGAGGGACCACCTCTATCTGAACCACATCCTGACCTATGTCCGGGAGGGCCGCATGCCCGGTCTCAGTAATGCCCTCCTTCGGGAACTGGGCTCGGAGATCGAGTTCTACACCGGAATGCCAGACTTCCTAGAGCTGATCAGAAAGACAGTCGAAGCCGAACCTCGCTTCGCCGAACATCAGATTCAGGTCGAGCACTATGTGGTTTCAACGGGGTTGCGAGAGATGATCCTCGGCTCTGCGGTAGCACCACAGCTCGAGCACGTCTGGGCTTGTGAATTCACCGAGCTTGTGGCTCCGCCCGGATATGCGTCGGTGCAGGATCAGCTCTTTTCCCCTGAAGGTGAGATCCGCCAGTTGATCTACACAATCGACAACACGTCAAAGACGCGAGCCCTGTTCGAGGTCAACAAGGGGACCAACAAGAATCCGTCCATCGACGTCAACGCAAAGATCGCTCCCGAGGATCGCCGGGTACCGTTTCAGAACATGATCTACGTCGCCGACGGGCCATCCGACGTCCCTGTTTTCTCGGTTGTCGAAGCCAACGGCGGTCGAACATATGCGGTTTACCGCCCCGGGTCGCAGGGTGAGTTCGATCAGGCGGCAAGACTTCTGGAACAAGACAGGGTCGACGCGTTCGGCGAAGCCGACTACTCCGATGGCTCGCACACGGCGATGTGGCTGACTCACGCAGCCGAAGCCATCGCCAACAGGATCGTTCGGGACCGCGAGGAGGCTCTAAACGAGCGCATGGGACTACCACCCCGTCACGTCGGCGAGGACTAGCCCAACTCCCGTCGCATGAATGGCCGGGTCTCGCTCCTGCGAGCGACTTCCTCAAACCCGCAGGCCTCGAACATCGAAGCGAACCCCATCCATGACCAGAAGTCAGGCACCTCGTCCTTTCTCGGCTCCACCGGGTAACCCTCCACTACCTCCGCTCCCTGGT
>QIDW01000351.1 GCA_003230435.1 Acidimicrobiia bacterium
GCCGAGGTCATGTTCGACACCCAGGGGAAGAAGAGACTGCTGCTGGCCTGGGCTCCACTCGAGCCAGCGTGAGTGCTTTTCAGAACGGCAGGATCTTGGGCAGGCTCAGGAGCACCCAGGTAGCACCGCCGAACAGGAGCACCGCCACTCCGATTGTCAGGTAGCGGTTTCTCGGGATTCCCAACTTCGAGCTGATACCCCCAAAGAAGAGGACCAGGGCGAAGGCAACCACCGTCAGCACATAGTCGTCGGACGTCTGATTGGCTTTGGCGGCGTCCTCGGCGTGCTGGTCGGCTACCTGTTGGAGTCTGGCCGCCTCGACGCCGTTGGCCAGGACGTACTCCTCCATTCCGAAGGGTGAGGCGGGTGCCCCCACTACTTGCAGAGGGTTGAGTTTGAGCCAGGCATCGAGAGCGACCTTGAACTCCGGACGCATCCGTTCGAAATAAAAGCCACTGAGGGTTTCGGGAGTGGGCACGTAGCCTGCACGCGACTCCGGTGGCTCTATCTCCCCGGTGCCAATGTCGGTGTTGAGGGCGTCGAGCCAGCTGGTGAAAATGGCCACGTCCACACCGGCCTGCTGGCCGGCACGTGTGTCGAATCTCGTCGACTCGGTTCTCGCCGCACCGGCGCGGCTGAACGAGGTCGCCTGCTCGCCACTCCACTTGGCACTCTGGAACGCAGCCCACGCCGTGAAGATCGCCGCCAATGCCATCACGATTGTTGCGACCAGCTCCATTCGGTCGGAGGCGCCGAAGACGAGCTTCTCGTCGCTCATTTCAGACAAGTTTTCGTCGCTCATTTCAGACATGTTTTCGTCGCTCATTTCAGACATGAACGAGCTAACTTAGCCGACTTTCCTCAGACGTTCTCCACGCCGGCGAGAAGCTCATGCCAACTGGCGACAAATTTCTCGACACCCTCGTCCTCCAAGGTCTGAACGACATCGCCGTAGTCGACGCCTACCTCCCCGAGGCTGTCGAGGGCATCTTTGGCCTTCTCGATGTCGATCTCGTTGAACGACCGGGGATCAGAGTCTCCGTGGTCCTGGTAGGCGTCGATGGTCTGCAGAGGCATGGTGTTGACGGTGCTGGCGGCTACCAGCCCCTCGACATACAGAAGATCTGAGTAGGCAGGGTCGATGCCCAGAGTGGTTTCTGAGGGCGGGCTCCCTTGCCTGCCAGCATCCCGTAGCGAGTCGAGCCGAACTCGTTGATGAACTGGCCATAGGCGACGCGGGCATTGGCTACCGCGGTGACACCCTTGAGTGCCTGTGCCCGGGTCGAGTTGAGAGAGTCGAGACGCTTGTCGACCTCGCTGTCGAACCGTGACACAAAGAATGAGGCAACGGAGGCCACGGTCGAGAGATCGCCACCAGCCTGATTGAACTGGTCCAGCCCGCTGAGATATGCGTCGATCACCTCGGCATAACGCTGAAGTGAGAAGATCAACGTCACGTTCACCGATATCCCCTCGCCGATGAGCCGACGGATTGCCGGAACGCCCTCCGGTGTGGCTGGCACCTTCACCAACAGATTCGGTCTGTTGATCTGCTTCACCCAATCGCGGGCCTCGGCAACTGTCGCCTCGGTGTCTGCGGCGAGAGTGGGGGAGACCTCGACAGAGACGAAGCCATCCCGTCCCTCGGTCGATAGATGGATGTCTGCGAGCACGTCACACGCGCGTTTGATGTCATCGCCCATGAGGCTCTTGACGATCTCCTCTGTTGGGGTGTCATCCGACTTCAGATCCTGCAAGCGGGCTGTGTAGTCGTCAGAGCCGACAATCGCTCCGGCGAAGATCGTTGGGTTCGATGTCACGCCGCTCACCGCGTCCTGCTCGACACGCCGGGCAAGCTCCCCGCTGTCGAGCATGGCCTTGGAGATCTGGTCCGACCAGACGCTGACACCGGCGGCAGCGAGGCCATGAAGATTGGAGTTCGTCATCGCCTGAAG
>QIDW01000390.1 GCA_003230435.1 Acidimicrobiia bacterium
GGGATGACCGGGGAGATCCGGTCGGGAGGCTTCAATCTCGGCTGGTGGGTTCCTTGGGCTCTTCTCGCTCCCACTCTGATCATCCTCGTGGTGTTCCTCTACACGCCGGCGGTGCAGACTTTCACGCTCTCATCCAAACTGGCCCGTCTTGGCGCCCCTAGCTCGATCGGAGTTTGCTTCGGCAACTTCACAGAGCTTCTGATCACCGACCCGATCAGACTGGTGGCATATCCCCTCATCGCCATCGCCGCGATCTACGGAGCACGCTGGTGGCGTCGCTCCTCCTCACCGGGATCCTGGAGCTACCGCGCTTCAGAGCTGGCGTCGATCTTCGCCATGCTTTCGGTATTCGTGGCCCTCTACGCAATTTTTTCTCCTAATACAGCGGGAGGTCAGGTCGCCTATCGCCCGGTATACCTGAACACGGTCATCATCTCGGTCGGCATCGTTGTTGTAGGCATGGCCGGCGGTCTTGGGATCGCCTATCTGGCATTCCGCAACATTCGTGGCGGCGGGGTATACCGCACGCTTCTCATCTGGCCCTATGCCATATCTCCTGCCGTGGCAGGACTGTTGTTCTTCATGATCTTCGATCCAACGGCGGGCATCTTCACCTTCGTCATGGAAAACTGGTTCGGGGTGGATGTTCCCAACTATCGCGAGAATGCGGTTCTCGCCCAGACCGCGATCATATTGGCCAGTGGATGGAAGATCCTGGGGTACAACATTCTCTTCTATCTGGCAGGTCTCCAAACAGTTTCCATCATTCAGATAGAAGCCGCATTGATCGATGGGGCATCTGCCTGGCAGCGATTCAGAAAGATCGTCATACCGGCCCTCTCGCCGATCACTTTCTTCCTCCTCGTCACCAACCTGACGTATGCCTTCTTCGAGATCTACGCCACCATCGACTTCATGACCAAAGGTGCGCCGGCAGGCAAGACCTCGGTGGCGATATACGAGATCATTCGCATTGGCGTCAACAACGGTGATCTGGGTCGTGGGGCCGCGCAGTCCGTCCTGTTGTTCGCTGCGGTCATCGGTGTCACCCTCTGGCAGTTCCGCTCCACTGGTGAACGCGTGAGTTACGGGGGCGCGTAGTGGCCGGGTTATCCGCGGGAGTGCAACGCAAGGGCCTCCTAAGAGGTCGATCGTGGCCGTTTCACATAGCGCTCACGTTCACGGTCCTCGTCGTCGCCTTTCCTCTCCTCTATGCCGTGCTGATCTCGACCCAGTCGAACCCGGAGGTCTATTCGTTCCAGTTCACACCCGGCAGCGCATTCGCGTCGAACTTCGACGATGTTTGGGTGCAACGAAACTTCAGCAGGGCTATGTGGAACTCGCTCCAGCAGTCTCTGTGGGTGACGGCCGGCAAGACCGTTCTGTCGCTGCTCGCCGGTCTCGCTTTCGTCTATTTCAAGTTCCGGGGAAAGTGGATCGTGTTTTTCTTCGTCCTAGTCACGCTCATGATGCCCACCGAGGTGATGATCCTGGCGATGTTCGAACTGGTGTCAGGTTTTGGCTGGCAGGACCTGATGGCCTCTATCACCGTGCCCTTCCTGGCATCTGCCACTGGTGCGTTCCTCTTCCGTCAGCACTTTGCCAACATGCCGGTGGAGTTGCTCGAAGCCTCCCAGATCGACGGTGCCTCACCGCTCCCTGACGAAGGTCCTGATCCCGTTGTCCTGGAACATCATCGCCGCCCTCTTCGTCATCCAGTTCGTCTATACGTGGAACATGTTCTTGTGGCCGAGTCTGATCATCCGCGATAGCTCGGCGCAGGTCGTTCAGGTCGCTATGCAGACTCTCGTGGTCCTCGACGGCACCCTGGTCTTCGGACCGCTGATGCTTGCCGCGATCTTGGCGTCCATCCCCCCGGCGCTGGTGTTTGTCGCAATGCAGAAGCCGTTCATGAGCGGATTCGTCATCTCCCAGGACAAGTAGCCCAGACTTGTCCATCGACTGGCAACGACGAGCAGGAAAACCGCTTCCGGAGTCGGGATAACATCAACCGGTGACTCTGCGAAGCACAAGCATCGACAAGATTCGTGACGGCTCGTTTGATGCCCTGGTCATAGGAGGCGGGATCAACGGAGCCGTCTCGGCAGCGGTATTGGCCGGGCGAGGCGCCGAGGTCGCTCTCGTTGATCGGGGAGATTTCGGTGGATTCACCAGCCAGGCCTCCTCGAACCTTGTTTGGGGAGGTTTCAAGTATCTGGAGGGATTTGAGTTCGTGCTCGTCCGCAAGCTGTGTCGGTCTCGAAACAGGCTGGTGCGTGCCTACAGTTTTCTCGCCACGCTTGACGACACCTCCCCCTACCGACCGTGGCTGGCGGCCCTTGGCTCAGTGGCCTACTGGGTGATCGGAGGTTTCAAGACCCATCGACCTCGCTTGCTCAGCCCCGAGAGGATCGGACAGATGGAACCCGTGGTCGACACCAGTCGGGCTCGAGGCGGGGTCGAGTACTACGACTCCTACCTAGCCGACAACGATTCGAGATTCGTCTTCGGCTTCGTGAGGTCGGCTCTCGACGCCGGCGCGAAAGCTGCGAATTACATCGAGGTGGTGAATGCCAGCTATGACGGTGGACGTTGGCTGGTGACGCTTCGGGACATCGAGTCGGGAGGAGACCCCTTCACTTGCTCGGCTCGAGTGTTGATAAATGCGACGGGGCCCTTTGTCGATGACGTCAACACCCAGTTCGAGGTGACTACCGATCATCGGGTTGTGTACTCCAAAGGTGTCCATCTCATTGTCCCTCAAATCACGTCAAACGACAGGGTTCTGGCCTTTTATGATGACACCGAGCGACTGTTCTACGTGATTCCAATGGGAGCGCGATCGGCGATCGGCACAACCGATACCCGTGTCGATTCGCCATTCACGGAGG
>QIDW01000324.1 GCA_003230435.1 Acidimicrobiia bacterium
CGGCTCGATTCGATGCTGAGCCGGGAGGGGTTCTTCCTGGTCAACAACCTCGCCCTGAGCGTGTTCGCCTTCGTCGTGTTGCTCGGAACGCTGTATCCGCTGTTCCTCGAGGCGGTCACGGGAGCCAAGGCGGGTGTCGGAGCCCCGTTCTTCAATCGATTCGCGATTCCCATCTCTCTGGCTCTCCTGGTGGCGATGGCATTCGGGAGCATCGCCCCGTGGCGGTCCGCGTCCCCTGCTCTTCTATGGGAACGGATCCGTGTCCCGGTCGTCATCTCCTTGGGAGCAGGCGCACTTGCTTCCCTGATGAGCTACCGCGACGGCTACCTGCTCCTGGGCGTGGTGGCAGGTGTTCTCGTGATCGCGACCGCGGTGCACAGACTGCTCTTGACCGCCCGTCGCCGCACCGTCAAGACCGACGAGAACATGGCCACCGCGCTAGGCCGTGTCCTGCGCGGTGATCGGCAGTATTGGGGGGGGCAACTCTCCCATATAGGCGTAGCCCTCCTGGCGATCGGAATCGCTCTGTCTTCGAACCTGGTGATCACCAGGACATACGTTGTAGAGCAGTTCGAGACGGTGGCGTTCGCCAGTATGGAGCTCACGTACTTTGAACCCGTGGTTCGGCGAGAGCCGAACAAGGAAATCCTCGGTGCGAGGATCCTCATCGTTCGCGATGGGAAGCAGGTCGGTGTGCTCGAACCGAGCATCATCGACTACTTCAATCAGAACCAGACCATCGGCACGCCCTCGGTGGCGATGTCATTCGGTGGTGACCTCTACTTGACGCTCAGCCGGCTCGATGCGGACAGCATTGCGTTCAAGGCCATCTGGTTCCCCTACGTCTGGCTCGTGTGGGCCGGCAGCCTACTCATCGGGGTTGCTCCGCTGTGGGGATGGCTGGGTCGCCGTCGGCCTCGGGTCACGGAACAAGTCGAGGAGTCGCTCAAGCTATGAAGAATCGACTCTACCTCGTACTGATCGGCGTCTTCTCAATCATCATCATCGTCGGCGCAATCATGGGTGATGCTTCTCCCGAGGATCGGGCTCGGGCGATAGGCTCACGGATCATGTGTCCCGTCTGTCAGGGATCTTCCAACTCGCCATCCGAGACAGCCACGACGATGATGGACAAGGTTGAGGAGCTGGTCGTTGCCGGGTTGAGCGATGACCAGGTTCTGGACTACTTCCGAGACCGATACGGTGAGAACATCATTCTCGATCCGGTGTTTGGTGGCAAGACCCTGCTCGTGTGGTTACTTCCCGGCGCAGCATTCGGTGTCGGTGTGTGGATGATCATGCGTCGTAGGCGGACGATGCAACCCGTGGGCAAGGATCCAACGTGAACGACAGGAAGGCCAGGGAGCGTCTTGAATACCGGCGGGGGCAGGTCGCGCGGGACATAGACGAGTTGGAGGACCAGGTCGAGAGCGGTCAGGTGGAGGCAGTCACTGCAGAGCGGCTTCGTGGTGTGTACGGCGAGGAGCTGACTGAGATCGATGCAGCTCTCGCAGGAATTGTTGACGTTCCGGTGCAAGAGGAAGAGATTCTGGCGGATACCGGGCGGATACGAGGGTTCTCGTTCAAGGCTGTGGCAGTGGCAGGAACGTTGCTGACGGTTCTGACCGGGCTCATCATCTGGGCCGGAACAGCATCAGGGCC
>QIDW01000258.1 GCA_003230435.1 Acidimicrobiia bacterium
GATATCGACTTCTGGGTCGCCTTCTCTGATGCACCAAGACTCGGTTTCGCCAAGGATGCGGCCGCCGCATTCAACGCCAAGCACCCCGAGTACAACATCAGAGTGACCGAGTTCGCGTCGTACAACGACGTGTTCGATGCTGCGATTCTCTCGGTTAGAAGTGGTAGGCCACCAGGGATCATCCACTTCTTCGAGGCTGCAACACGTCAAGCTCTCGACGCTGTCGACAAGGATGGGAACCCCATCTTCAAGTCGGTAACCGAGGCGATCGCTGGTCGTAGCCAGATCCTCGGCGAGCCGGTGGTTCTCGACTCAGTCGTAGACGCCGCCCGGAACTACTACACCGTCGACGGTTCCTTCTACTCGATGCCTTGGAACACATCGAGCACGGTGTTGATGTCCAACATGGACATCCTCAACGCAGCGGGCATCACCGAGCCTCCTGCGACATGGGGTGAGGTCACCGCCGCCTGTGAGAAGATCATGGGCGCCAACTCCGACCTGAGTGGATGTATCTCGTGGCCGAACCACTCGTGGTTCGCCGAGCAGAGTCTCGGTCAGCAGGGTGAGCTTCTCGCCAACAACGACAACGGTCGGACAGACCGCGCGACCGAGGTGTTCCTCGACTCGCCCGGGATGATCGACTACATCAGCTGGTGGAAGGACCTTGCAGACAAGGGCTACTACCTCTACACCGGTATCCAGCGCGACTGGGGCGGCGTGGACACCGCATACATGGCCCAAGAGCTTGCCTTCATGATTGACTCCAGCTCCGACACCAACATCCATACGAGAGATGCAGTGGACGCCGGATTCGATCTGCGGGTGAGTTTCATGCCGCGGAACGAGAACGTCGATTACGTCGGCAACCTCATTGGGGGCGCGACACTCTGGCTGCTCGACGGCATGGACACCGCGACAGAAGATGGCGCGCTTGCGTTCATGAACTTCTTCTCCAACCCCGAGAACGCGGCAGCGTGGCACAAGCTGACCGGGTATATCCCGATCACTCAGGATGCCGTCGACCTTCTCGGTGAAGAGGGTTACTACGACGAGAACCCGAACGCCCTGGTGGCGTCCGACCAACTCGCCACCTGCATCGCTTGGAGCGTTGCTGGGCAACTTCGTGGCGATTCGAGACATCGTCACGGCTGCGATCGAGGACATCCTCGTGAACGATCTGGATGTGGCGACTCGAATGGCTCAGGCCAACGAGGAAGCCAACAAGTCCCTGACCGAGTACGAAGAACTCTTCGGAGGCTGATAAACCATGAGGAGTGGGGCGGAGAACTCTCCGCCCCACTCTCTTTGAACCCATGTCGGGTGAATCACCTAGAGACCACATGCTGCTGATCATCGGCCTTGTCGTCGTCGCCGTGTTGGCGCCCCTGTATCTGGCACGCACTCCCCAATACCGGACCCCGCGACGTATGGGCATCGGAACAGCGGCAGCAGTTGCCGGTGCCGCCATCACGCCCATCGCCATGGGCCAATGCGGTTTCGCCGAAGAGACGTCGGGGGTCGACCATCTTCTGGCTTATGGTCTCATGGCCGGCGGCGCCTGGCTGGCACTCGTCGTCACCAGGACCCTCTTTGACCGTGCCGATGGCTCGGGGACCGATCAAGGGGGGATGACCGGGGAGATCCGGTCGGGAGGCTTCAATCTCGGCTGGTGGGTTCCTTGGGCTCTTCTCGCTCCCACTCTGATCATCCTCGTGG
>QIDW01000382.1 GCA_003230435.1 Acidimicrobiia bacterium
GCCCACAGTGCAGAGTTCTCCCTCAAAGCATCCTCGGCGTACTGACGCAATAGCTCGTGGATGGAGTATCGGGCCGAATCACGATCGGAGATCACTAGTGATTTGTTGGCCAGATTGGCCAGATTACGAATCGACGCCCCGGCAACTTGTTGTGCAGCCTCCCGTGTGAAACCACCTCGGAACACTGACAGCGCGGTAAACATCCGGCGCTCGTCTTCACTCAACATCGTCCACGAGTAATCGAAGACCGCTCTCATGCTTCGTTGCCTATCAGGCACCCCTTCGACTTCACTCTCGAGGAAGTCGATGCTCTTGGAGATCTCGGCATCGATCTCGGAGATCTGCAACATGTCCACCCACGCAGCGGCCAGCAGGATGCCCAGGGGCATGCCATCAACGAGCTGCAGAATCCTGCCCAGCGGTTCGAGGTCGTCGACTGCGAGCGAGAACGATGCGTCCGCTCTCTTGGCGGCATCGATGAAGAGATGGACGCTGCTTGTGTGAAAGGCGTCTTCGGGCTTGTCCCATTTGGTCTCGAGGCCTCGCAGAGCCATGACCGTCTCTCCGCCGACGTTGAGTTTGGACCGAGAAGTCACAATCAATCTGACATGTGAAGCGCTCCTCAGAATCTCAGAAACGATGCGCGTGCCATCTCCGAGGTGCTCGAAGTTGTCAAGAATCAGCAATTGGTGCTTGCGAGCAAGATAAGCCAGTAGCTGTGTCTGCAAGTCCTCGTCGGTGGATAGGGAGAGCCCCAGTGACTCGGCGACCGTCTGGATGATGTCATCAGGCGAGTCGATCGGTGCGAAGTCGACGAAATAGACCCCGTCAGGGAAATCGTCCGTCAACTCAGCCGCTGCCTGAATGGCAAGACGTGTCTTGCCGGTCCCACCTGGCGCCAGGATTGTCAGCAACCGGGTTTCTCCGATGATTCGTTTGGTGTCCTCCAACTCAGACTGACGACCCACGAAGTCGGTCAACTGGACCGGCAGGTTGTTGCGAGCCGCATCGAGCGACGTGAGCGGAGGAAAGTCACTGGGAAGACCGTCGATATCGACCTGAAATACGTGTCGACCTGAAATACGTGTTCGGGCCGTGTCAGGTCCCTCAGGCCATGCTCGCCCATGTCTCGGATCGTGATTCCGGGCGGCAACTCGTCCTGGACAAGTTCCTTTGTCGATCCGGACATGACGGTCTGACCACCGTGAGCAATCGCCCGCAGCCGCGCCGCCCGGTTCACCGCTGAGCCGTAATAATCGCCGAGTTGGAGGTCAGCCGCGCCTGTATGAAGCGCCATGCGCACCAGCAGCGGTCTTGGTGTGCTCCACTCGGTGGCCGCAAGGCCGCTTTGCATTTCTGCAACGGCTGCGACAGCGTCGTTGGCCGCGCGAAACACCACAAAACGGCTGTCCCCCTCGCCTCTTGGTTTCACCGACATGCCGTCATGGTTTTCCGCTACGCGGTCAATCACGGCGTCGTGCTGGTCCAACGCCTTCATCATCGAATCGGGAAAGTCCTCCCACATGGCGGTGCTGCCCTCCACATCAGTGAAGAGAAAAGTGACTATGCCGTCGGGTAGATCGACCACGAAACCAACGGTACTGGGTGCGAAACGCGGTTGCCCATCGCGCGTTCCGACTGTGGGACCAACGACGCCGAGTTTGCCACGCCTCGATCTCCCCTAGGGTTCCTCGATGGATCTCGAGGTCACCCGCT
>QIDW01000158.1 GCA_003230435.1 Acidimicrobiia bacterium
CATGCACGTATTGCACATTCGTCAAGCCACCCGGAGCAGGTGGCGAGTATCTGACACCTGAAGATGTCCTCGCGATCGCACGGGCAGGTGATGAGCTCGACTGCACCGAAGCTCTGCTGACTCTTGGTGATCGCCCGGAGGACAAGTGGCCCCAAGCCAGGGAGTTCCTGGACACCCAGGGGGCCGACTCGACGATCGACTACGTGGTGCAGATGTCCGAGCTCATCCGGGCCGAGACGAGACTGTTCCCTCATGCCAACCCCGGGATCATGGACGAAGCCGCGATCATCGATCTCCGACCCTCGAACGTATCGATGGGTCTCATGCTCGAGAACATCTCGGACCGGCTCACGGAGCCGGGCATGCCCCATCACAACTGTCCGGACAAGGTTCCGGCGGTGAGAGTGGACACGATCAGGGCTGCCGGTCGGCAGAAGGTCCCGTTCACGTCGGGGATCCTCGTCGGCATCGGTGAAACATCCCAGGAGGTCGTTGACAGCCTGTTCGCCCTGAAAGATCTTCAGGCTGAGTACGGTCACATCCAGGAGTTCATCGTTCAGAACTTCAGGGCAAAGGCGAACACGCGCATGCGGTTCTCACATGAGCCGGAGATCCCCTACTTTGTCCGAGTTGTTGCACTTGCACGGTGGATTCTCGGTGCAGAAGCCAATCTGCAGGTTCCACCGAATCTCACGGATGACTTCTCCGTGTATCTCGATGCCGGTATCAACGACTGGGGAGGTGTCAGCCCGTTGACGATCGACTGGGTCAATCCCGAGGCCCCATGGCCACACCTCGACGAACTGGAACAGGTCACCGCTTCGCACGGATTCGGATTGCGACCCCGTCTTCCCGTCTATCCGGAGTATCTCTCCTCCGGGTGGATAGACCCCGGACTGTTCCGCGACGCCGTCGATCGATCAGATGCAGACGGGTACGCTGCCATCCCTCAACCAAGCCGATCACCGTGACGACGATCACCTTTCTTCAGACCCGGCCGGCCGAAGCCGTCAACGAGATCTGGGCTTCGACGCGCCGTCGTGAGGGAACCCTTGTGGTGGCCCATCACTCGCCGACGTAATCGAGGCACAGAAGGGCGGGCTGCTTCTCGTCAGTGGCGATGAGAACATGCCTGCGCCGGCGTACGTGCTCGAGCCGTCAGACATCAAGTTGCTCAGAAAAGGAACCGTACCGGGGTGGCGGATCACCGTGGTGCACGCAGGTACGCCGAGTGATGTGCTCGACGCATTGGCATTCACGAGAGCCGCGTTCCTCAGAGCTCCCGCAGCTCTGGCCGGCTTGCCCGGAGCCGAGGCTTCCGTTTCGACCTTCGTTGACACGGTCGAAGACGCCGTCCTCGCGGTGTCCGACGGCGCAACCGATCTGCTCCTTCGAGACTGGGACACGGAGCGGATCGGTGAGCTGCGTGATTCCCTGGGGCGTGGGCAGCTCGTCGAGCGCACGGCGTTCCCGATCGACATTGACTACGACGTCGCCGCCGAGGCGCTCGGAGCGGGTGCGTTCTCTGCGTACCTGAACCAAATCGACGGCCGCGGCCGGGCTCGGCCGCGGGGCCAGTGGGCACCAGGCCGAGACATCGCTACCCCCGAATCGGGGACACGTGT
>QIDW01000470.1 GCA_003230435.1 Acidimicrobiia bacterium
ACTGAACGGCTGCAGCCATCTCTCGTCGGTGTGATCGCAGCGAAAGAGGTCAGGGACGCCATCAGATCGAAATGGTTCTGGATGTGGACCGTTGCATTCGCCAGCCTCGCGGCTTTCATGGCCTCGGTTGCACTCCCCGGCTCCCAGGTGACCGGATACGGCACCTTTGGCCGCACCGCAGCATCCCTCGTTGCGCTGGCGCAAATCATCATTCCTCTCATGGGTCTCACGCTCGGCGCATACTCGATCGCGGGACAAAGAGAGAGCGGCGCACTTCGCTTCCTTCTGAGTCATCCGATCTCTCGAAGCGAGGCGTTCATAGGCACGTACCTCGGGCTCGCTGTCTCTCTTGGTGCCACGGTGTTCGGCGGCTTCGGCCTGGCTGGCATGATCACCGTCGCTCAGGGCGGTGGAGCGAACGCTGCCAGTTTTGTTCGGATCGCTGTGCTGTCGTGGCTTCTGGCCATCTCGATGCTCGGGTTCGGCATGCTCGTATCGACGTTCACGAGGCGTGGAAGCGCCGCGCTCGGCGTCTCCATCTTCCTGTGGCTTGGGTTCGCGTTCCTCGGGGATCTAGGTGTCATGGGGACCTCAGTGGCAACACAAGTGCCGACCTGGGGCCTCCTGGTCTCAGCGATCTTGAATCCTGTGGAGGCATTCCGACTCGCCTCACTGACCGCGTTCTCCGGGTCTCTCGACGTGCTCGGGCCGGCAGGACGGTACGCGATGGATGCATTCGGGAACCAGCTCGGCTGGATCTTGTTCACTGTGGTGGCGATTTGGGCAGTGGTTCCGACGTTGGTGGCCTGGATCCGCTTCTCCCATGGCGGTGATGTGTGATCGAACGGCTCACCTTCGTTGTGGCGGTGCTCACGATGCTGACGCTTTCGGCGTGCAGCTCGTCGGACGCATCCGGACCTCCGGAGATCCAGTACGGCAGGGACATCTGCGTCCAATGCGGGATGATCGCGAGCGAAGCGAAGTTCGCTGCCGCGTACACGCTGGCTCATCCTGACCCAAAGGGCGACGAAGGATGCAATCGATCCCACCAGGACCTGGGTACACGACTATGAGACCCTGGAATGGGTGGATGTCACGAATGCCTACTTCGTCGCTACGCTATCGGTCAACACGCCGATGGGGCACGGAATCGTCGCCTTCAACAACGAGGCGAAAGCCGAGGTATTTGCATCGGACGTGGGCGGAGAGGTGATCCGATGGGACGTCGTGTTCGCACTGCCCGAGCAAGACGGACTCGTCGGCGACCACCACATAGACATGAATACGGAAGCTGACAACGACTCAACAGATCATGATCACAAGGGATAAAGGAATCCAACGAATGAATGTGAAGAAACTGATCGTCCTCGTCGCCACGCTCGCTCTCGTACTCGCCGCGTGCGGTGGCGGGGACGGCGGCGATGGCGGCACGGCCGCACCTCCAGCGCCGGGTGCAGGCGACCCGGCCGCGGGCGTCGATGTCTACAAGGCCACGTGCAGTGCATGTCACGGCGGTGATCTCGCAGGTGTCGACGGACTCGGGAAGCCGCTCGCACCAAGTGACTT
>QIDW01000024.1 GCA_003230435.1 Acidimicrobiia bacterium
GTGGTCATCGAAGTGGCGCTGGGACACCAATGGACATCAAGTCTCATCACGCAGATGGATGAGGCGTCAGCGGGGCCCGAGGGGACGATTGCTGGTATTCCGAGCTGCGACGTGATGTTGACCGCACCAGTCGTCGGTGCCGAGACGGTCGACAGTCTCGAGATGATCATGCTTCTCTGCGACGACTTGTACGACCCGTCTGACGACGGAATCTCTCCTCATGTCTGGTGGTCGTGGAACGATGGCTTGTATCGAGTCACGGATCGCCGGCCGGATGGGACCATCGACATCGACCCGGCCGCCAATGTCTCCTCGTTCTATCTGGTTCGGGCAATCGAGCATCTGGTCCATCCCTGCGATGAGTGTGGCCGGACAGGCCAGCCCTGAGTATCGGATACCGTTGCGCCCGTGGACCGATATCAGATGATCCTGCAGACTGCATTAGAGGCCATCGAGGGTGGCACGCAGAGTCTCGTTGATCTCGTGGCGCTCTTTGATCTCGTGGCGCTCTGTTCTCGCGAGACCCCGCTGGATGAGGAGGCGGCAGTCGAGGGAATAGCACCCTTCGAGTATTTGATCTACCTCCTCGTGGAGTCGGGAAAGGTGAAGGTCCTCGACGAGAGGGATCTTGTTGTGCTCTATGCCGAGCTCCTCGATGGCCTGGTTCTCACCCATCTTGTTGGCGCTGAGGAGATCAGCAGTGGCCTCGTCATCGCCACACCTGATCTGATCGGGATCGATACCGACATGGACCCGTTGCCGCTCGAATCGGGCGGGTCGATGAGTCTCGAGTTCAACGATGACGATCCCCGGTTTCACGAGCATGGCTCTTTTGTGGGCCCGGAGGGTTGGCTAAACCGCTTCGAGCCTGGTGACCTGGTGGCTTTCACCCGTGTCGGTGAAGTCCTGAGGTTGGACGCGGTGACCAGACCTGGCGACGCATCTGAAGAGGTGGCAGCTCTTGGTGAAGCATTCGAGTCTTTGGGGATGCTTCCGAAAGCGGGGGCCGAGCCCTACCAGATCCTCGAGATGGCCCTGATCGACAATCCCGGGCTGTTCCGACGCTCCCTACTTCCTTTGGGAGAACTGCTGAGTGCGGCCGGTCTTGAAGTGAGGGGAGCATGGGCGGGGCCGAAAGGCGAAGAGTGGGGGCCTCCTGGTGTGGCCATGATCGAGGAGTTGACCAAACAGGTGGAGCTCTCCTTCGAGATGGAGCCGTGTTGTGTCGAGGCCTTCCGGGTCGCGACAGGTCATTGGCGCGATCCTGTCAACTCCGACGCAGCGGAGGCGGCAAAGGCGTTGGGCCACGGTCCGGTGGCCAATGCCTTCGTCGACTGGTACGACCGTTTCCTCGCTGTCGAGTCCGAGAGGCTCGGTGACTACCTCAGGGATCTGATCGTCGGCGCAGGTCGTCACGCTGCTGCACGCCGTTCATCTCGACGCCATCGGGGATGCGATCTCCTCCGAAGCCGAGCTCGACACCGCGGTGAGATCAGACCCGGAGCTCTCGTCGGCCTTCTGGATGCTTGCCGGGTTCGCCTCAGA
>QIDW01000420.1 GCA_003230435.1 Acidimicrobiia bacterium
TAGAGAGGAGTGCCGTGTGCGTGTTTGGCCCAACCCCGGACATCGTCGGGCGTGACCGCCCGCTGTTCTGTCAAAACACGTCTCGCCGATAAGCCGTGGCAAGGGCATCGGCGTACTCATTCCACCGGTTGCCCATGTGGGCCTTGATCCACTGAATATTCGCCTTCGGTCGCGCCTGGGCCAGGGCGTAGGCCTCCTGGACCAATTCGAGATTGGCGATCGGCCCGGGTGACTTCTTCTTCCACCCCTTCTCCTTCCACCCGCTGGCCCACTTGGTGAGGATGTTGACGACCAGTTGGGAGTCTGTGTAGACGTCAACCGGAGAGTCGGCGGGAATCATCTGGAGACCAGCGATCATCGCCCTGAGCTCCATGCGATTGTTGGTGGTGTGACCCTCAGACCCGTAGTCCTGTGACCCTCAGACCCGTAGTCCTGGCTGACCATCTGATCATCCACAACGAGGACGGCGCCCCACCCGCCCGGACCAGGATTCCCTTCAGAGGCCCCATCGGTGAAAACACCTGTTTGGGGACCGTCGGTGAACCTGGCCAGCACCTCCGATGTGGACATGCCGATGAGGTCTTCGAGTTGCGACAGTCGAGGCACTGTTTTGGAGTCCATCCCGGATACTGGTCGAGGACCTCCTGTCGGAGATCAAAGGATTTGCCACAGGTCTGGCAGGTGAACATTCACCTACTCGATTTTCTTGAAGGCAGACACGAACTGAGGGGATTTGAGCAGGTTGAACTCGTGATGGGTCTCCACGAGACCCAACGGTTTCATCATGCGGCGAAGCTTGGCGGGCCAGAGCTTGTGGCAATGAACCTCCCGGGCTTTGAACGGCGTGCCGTGGAGGATCACCGACGTCGGGATCGCATACAGGCCTTTTACTGGCTCGGCCGGGTAAATGTGTAGGGCGCGGCCTCCCGGCTTGAGCACACGAGCCATTTCTGCGACGGCCTGGTCCAACGGGGGTATGTGCTCGAGTGCATGCACAGACAAGACAACGTCGAAGCTCTCGTTGTCGAATTCGAGGTTCTCGCCTTTCATGTGCAGCACGCGATCGGTTTCAGCGACTTCCGAAGCATTGGGGTTGGCATCGACACCGGTGATGTCGATGCCTCTCTCGGCGAGACGTTTCGTGAGGTGGCCCTGCCCACACCCGACCTCGAGCACACGTTGGCCATGATCGAGGGACAACAACCGATCGACCTTGTCGAGATGGGACGGGTCCCAGCGATTGATCAACACATAGGGGCGAGAGTCGTAGTCAGGCACGGGTTATTGGAGAGATTCGAGATGCGTTGCCACTGCGTAGTCGAGGATCTCCGGACCTCGCTCGGTGATGGCAACGTGTGAAACCGACGTGTTCGCCGGGGTGAAGAGAGACTCGGCGTGCGTGTCGTCGGTATTCGTCAGAGACGATATGTAAGCGCGGATAGCGCCGCCATGCGCAACGACGATCGTTGGCTCGTCCCCTGCGGGTCTCAGCCCGCCGACGGCGTTGACAAAACGGGAAGTGAGTTCCCCCCAGCTCTCACCGGTCTCTCTCCTCGTTTCAGATCCACCCCCTCACGGAAGATCGACTCCAACTCCCCTGGCCACCGCTCGGAGATCTCGGTAGTGGTGAGACCCTCCCAACTGCCCATAGAGAGCTCCTTGAGGTCGTCGACCGCAACGACCCCGTTTAGCGCCACATAACCGGCCGTCGACGACGCTCGCTTGAGAGGAGACGAATAGACAGTCGTTGACCGGCCATACCAGGCCCCGAGTGCAACAGCCTGACGGCAACCAAGATCGTCCAGGTCCCAATCACCCTGACCCTGCCATCGCATTTCGACATTGGCGCGGGTGCGGCCATGACGAACCAACGCCAGGACA
>QIDW01000294.1 GCA_003230435.1 Acidimicrobiia bacterium
GCTGTCCCGATCTATCAGACGGCTTCCTATGTCTTTCCCGATGCGGACACCGCGGCCGCGAGGTTCAACATCGAGCGAACCGGACACGTCTACTCCCGGCTGACCAACCCCACCAATGCTGTGCTCGAGGAGCGCATCTCTGCTCTCGAAGGGGGTGTGGGGGCGATCGCCACCGCCAGCGGGCAGGCCGCCACCTTTCTCGCCATCGCCACGCTGATGGGGGCGGGTTCGCACATCGTCTCCTCATCGTCGATCTACGGCGGAACCCACAACCTGTTTGACTTCACGTTCCCTCGCTTCGGAGTGGAGACGACCTTCGTCCAGCCTGGTGATCCCGACGCCTTCGAGAAGGCGATCCAGCCCGACACTCGTCTCATCTTCGGCGAGACTCTGGGCAACCCGGGGATGGATGTGCTCAACATCCCAGCCATCGCCGAACTCGCCCACACCCACGGCATCCCGTTGATGATCGATTCCACATTCGCCACCCCGGTGTTGGCCAGGCCTTTCGAGATGGGAGCCGACATCATCGTCCACTCGGCGACCAAGTTCCTCAGTGGTCATGGTGTCGTCATCGGCGGATTACTGGTGGATGGTGGTGCCTTCGATTGGGAGGGCTCAGGCAAGTTCCCCACCCTCACCGAGCCTTACGAAGGGTTCCACGATCTCGACTTCGTCGAGGAGTTCGGCCCCGCCGCCTACATCACCAGAGCCCGTAAGGAGGGTGCCCGGGACTTTGGCGCAGCCATGGCACCGATGACCGCCTTCCTCATTCTTCAGGGCATCGAGACGCTGGGCATCCGAATGGCCAAGCACGTCGAGAACGCAATCTGAGTTCTTGGAGCTTCACGAGTGGGTGGAGTGGGTGAGATATCCGGGCTTGGAATCTCATCCTGACTTCGAGCTGGCACAGAAGCTGCTCCCCAGGGGAGCCGGTTCGATCTTCAGCTTCGGTGTGAGGGGGGGTCGGCCGGCCGGGCAACGGTTCATCGAAAGCGTCGAGATTGCCTCGCATCTGGCCAATGTGGGGGACGCCAAAACCCTGGTGATTCATCCCGCCAGCACCACCCACCATCGGATGGACGCCGAGGCGCTAGAGGCCGCCGGCATCTCGGAAGGCCTCATCCGGATCTCGGTGGGGCTGGAGGGCGTCGACGATCTCATCGACGACCTGAGCCGGGCGTTGCGCTCCTCGCAGAAGACCTGACCCATGGAGTTCGAGGTACGAGGGGAAACGGCCTACGCCGCCACCGGCAACAAGCCGATCGATCCGGAGAAGAAGACGGTGGTCTTCCTACACGGAGCCGGCCAGGACCACACCATCTGGGTTCTGCCGATCCGCTACTTCGCCCGGCACGACCGCAATGTGCTCGCGGTCGACCTGCCAGGCCACGGGCGATCGAGCGGACCCTTGCTCAAGACCATCGAAGAGATCAGTGACTGGGTAGTCGACGTTCTCGACGCCGCCGGCATCGAAAGAGTCGCGGTGGTGGGGCACAGCATGGGTTCACTGGTGGCGCTGGACATGGCCGGTCGCCATCCCGATCGGGTCCGCTCGCTAGCGATGGTGGGAGTATCGATCCCGCTGGCGGTGAGCGATCCGCTGATGGACAGCGCCGAAGAGGGCAGCCACGACGCCATCGACATGATGACCTATTGGAGTCACAGCAACGCGGCGGCGATAGGAGGCAGCCCGACCCCCGGCATGTGGATGACCGGAGGCGC
>QIDW01000389.1 GCA_003230435.1 Acidimicrobiia bacterium
GGGACGTCGAGTCTCATGAGTACCGCTGAGACATGGTTTTCGACGGTACGCTGGGAGACGAACAGGCGGTCGGCTATTTCGGTATTCGTGAGTCCCTCTGCGAGCAGTTCCAGAACCTCAGCCTGGCGCGCAGTGAGTCCCGCGGCGTGGTCTCTCGTCGCTCGGGATCTACCTCTCGGAACGCTGATGCCCTCATCAGACAGTTCCTCGCGAACTCTGGTCGCTGTGGCGGTGGCGCCGAGGTGGTCTTCGAATATCCTGACCGCTTCGATCCGCTCGGATTGATCACCGTGCATCAGGGCAAGACCCTCTTCGTACGGGATAGCTCTGTCATGCCAGAACGCCGTCGCACGCCGGTAGTCACCTTTGATGATCCATCCGTAGAAGTCCGCAGTTCCCTCGGGAACGGCGTCGAGCAGACCGAGTTTCCACATCCAGAACGCAAACGCCCCGCTCGGCCACGGGACCCCCTGTAGTCGGCCGCGTTCGAGAAGCGCCTCAAGCTGAGCGATCCATCCGTCGTCGCGTTCGCCCGACAGCCAGATGTATTCGGCGAGGACCGCCGCGGCAGGGTCGGCAATAGTCAGCCCCTCAGCCACCTGAGCAAGTTCCCACATTCGCAGGATCGCTGCGCGAGCCTCAGTGCGTCCTCTCCTCGACTGGATCGTCGCCAACACTCGCCAACCAAGCGTCTCGGTCGCCGCCTCCTCAGCAGCCTCCCAATCGCCTTTCCACAGCAGATACTCAGAGAGCATCGCCTGCCCGGTCATCTCGACATTGGGGATCTCGAATCGGGCCGCGGTTTCACGAAGTCGCTGGGCGAAGTCGATTGCACGCTCGATATCGCGTACGTCACCAGACATACCGGCCATATTCATGAGCGCCAATGCTTCTCCCCAATGGTCGGCAGCCCGCTCCGCTCTGAATCGGCTCTCTTCCATCAGCGCCATACCACCAAGGTCTCCATGGCTGTAGATGAGGTTTCCCTTGATACTCAACAGTCTCATCACTGACTCGTCGTCTTCTACGACTTCTGCGATGACCATCGCCTGATCAACACGTACGAGAATCTCGGCATCTTCCTCTTTGTAGATCCAATCGAGGAGCGCTCGTTCGCCGAGTGCTCGTGCCAGCTCGGGCGTCGGTTCGTGTGGTTCGAGGATCGTCACAGCTTCGGTCGCATACGCCACAGCCTGTGTCGGGTTCGCGTGTTCCCGGTTGACGCGTGACGCGAACATGAGTGTGTTGGCGAGTGCGCGTTCGTCACCCACAGATCTGCGGAGGTGGATCGCACGCTCGAAGAGATGGACCGAACGCGGACTGTCGAGATAGAACTCCTCGATTGCCCAGACGTGGATAAGCGCTGCTTGTTCGACCTCAGGTAGACGGTCGAGGTGCGGTTCGAGCGTGCGGAAGTGGGCCACGGCTTCGCGGGTGCTTCCGATGCTTGCTGCTGCCCTGGCTGCCCGAGGGGCGGCGCTCACGAGCGTGTCCATGTCGTTCGCCTCTCTGGCGTGATGGACGAGGCGGGATGGATCTCCCGCATCCCCCA
>QIDW01000019.1 GCA_003230435.1 Acidimicrobiia bacterium
ACTCCGAATGGGTGTGGATGAACTCAGTGATCCGGGCCCATTCGTCGGCCTGGTCGTCGGTCCAGATGCCAACGTCTCCAGGAGAGATCCGGCCTTCTCGCGAGACACAGGTCATCTCGGTCATGACAAGACCGGCGCCTCCCACGGCCCGACTTCCCAGGTGGACGAGATGCCACTCGTTTGGCATGCCGTCAACCGACGAGTATTGGTCCATCGGAGAGACAACTATCCGGTTGGGAAGAACGAGGTCGCGAACCTGATACGGGTGGAACATCGGAGGTATCGATGCATCCGTTTCTACAGGTGAATCGTCAAACATCGACCGACTCCATGTAACTCGGGTCGCGGAGCCGGAGGTTGTCGTAGGTCACCCGCTGGCTCCGGGTCAACATGCTGAAAACGAACTGCTCCGGTTCCAGGTCCCGGTAACGATCGGCTCCTTCGAACCACTCCAGACTGGTCTTGGCAGCCCGCTGCAAGCTGTCCACCGCGGGACGCCGCTCCTCTTCGTACGCCTGGAGTGCTTCAGAAAGGGGTTGCCCGTCCAGCAACAAGCCCGACAGAGCGATCGCGTCTTCCATTGCCAGCTTGGTTCCCGAGCCAATAGAAAAATGGGCTGTGTGGATGGCATCCCCCATCAGAACAACATTGCCGTGATGCCACTTCTCACATTCGATGGAGGGGAACTGGAGCCACTTGGAGTTGTTTCCCACGAGCGGGTGACCGTCAAGATGCTCAGCGAACATCTCCTCACACCGTTTCAGGGCGTAATCGTCGCTGACTCCGGGAGGGAAAAGGTCGGCCTCGGTCTGGTCGAGCCCGAGACCTCGCCAGGTCTTTGGCGCCATCTCCACGATGAAGGTGCTCCCTTCTTCGGAGTAGGGGTAGATGTGAGCCCAAACCATCCCGGCAGGTGTGTCCTCGAAGATGAAGTGGAACTTGTCGAATACCTTGGGCGTGCCAAACCACACGTATTTGTTGACGCGTTGGCCGATGGAGGGCCGAAGATGCTCGCCAAGCGATTGGCGCACCATCGAGTTGGCGCCGTCGGCACCCACCAACAGATCCGCCTCAGGAAGTGAGGAGAGTCACGTCGGTGGAGAAGTGGAGATCTGCGCCCAGTTCGGTTGCCCGATCGGTGAGGATCTCGAGAAGCCGTCGTCGGCTGGCCGCGGCAAAGCCGTGACCACCAGACACGAAGCGCCTGCCGGAGAAGTGACGAACCTCGATGTCGCCCCATTGTCTGAAGCTCTCCGTCAGAGCGCGGTAGGAGGGCTCGTCAGCCTCCTCGAAGTGGTCCAGGGTCTCATCGGAGAAGACGACTCCGAAACCAAAGGCATCTCCAGGTTCATTGCGCTCGAAGACTGTGACCTCGATGTCGGGCTGATGTTTCTTGAGGAGTATCGCCAGGTAGAGACTCGCAGAACGCAAACCACCCTCATGACCCAAGGTCCTCCCCGAAGTCATCCCGTCCATCAACCATCATGAGCACAACTTATCGCGTACAAGCGACGGTCTTGCGATCGGGTGCGCGAAGAGCCTGGTTAGCCGTGCCCGAGACACTGGTATCCAGCTGCGGGCCGGTCTCCATACCGGAGAGGTCGAACGACGAGGACAGGATGTGGCTGGCATGGCGGTACACATCGCCGCGCGGGTGTCAGCTCTTGCGGCGCCCGACGAGGTCGTTGTCACCAGCACCGTCCGTGACCTGGTGGCTGGCTCAGGAATCCAGTTCGATAACCGGGACAAAACCAAGCTCAAAGGGGTGCCGGGCGAATGGTAGCTCCTCAGCGTCGCCGACTAGCCCACATCCCGTTTCCTCCCGACACACGCTGAATACCGCCAAGTCGCGCGCCTATAACCGGCAAACATGCATTCTCGTCCTCACGCATAAGTGCCTGATTGATGATGTGGGGTTCAGCCCTATTCAGAGGACCACTCTCCGCATACACGGGCTAGAGATGGGGCTGCCCCGGTTTGACGGGCAGGGTTGGCGATGATCCTGGAGCGTCTCAACTAACTCCAGCGTGTGTCGCACAGCCACCCGGCCCGCAGACTGAAGATTGTGACGGGGTGTGAACAAATCGGATAGAGGTGGGTTTCGTGGTACGTT
>QIDW01000302.1 GCA_003230435.1 Acidimicrobiia bacterium
TCGGTGCTTTCGCCGGACGGGCACGCTGGCTGATACTCGTCGGAGCGGTTCTCGTCCCCACCCTGTTTCTCTCCCCTGTTTTCGAATGGGATTGGAGCTCAGAAACATTCGACGTGCTGGTCCAACCTGACACATTCGCCGATGTTGAGGACTCCTACAGCGTCGAAATTGGCAACCTGGTGATCGACCTGACCGAGCTTCCCTGGGATGGGGAGACGATCAACATCACGGCGCGCGTCGACGCCGGGAACATCGAGATCCGGGTTCCCCAAAACGTCGGAATCGTCGGTGAGGCCAGAGTCGACGTCGGTCGGGTCGGTGCGCACGGTCGGGAGTCTTCAGGTCTGGGCAGTCCAGGTTTGGACTTCGACGAGACCGGCACAGAAGGCACTTTGATCCTCGACGCTCAGGTCGACATCGGCAACATCGACATCAACCGCAGCGGAAAGGAATCACCATGAAGACACACCGATTCGACGGAGTCTCCCTCTTCTCGGGACTCATAATCTCCGGGATTGGGCTGATATTTCTCATCTCCAGCGACCCGAGCGACATCGTGGCCACCATCGGCAAACTGGGTACCTGGTTTTGGCCGGTCCTCTTTGTTGTCATCGGGATAGCGGTCTTGCTCCCGGCCCTGACTCCGACGAAGCAGATCGAATTGGAAACCGATTAGACCTCCTGGGTCTGTGGGCGGAATGTCTGGTAGAAGATACGGAGAGCGACAAACAGCACCAGGAAGCCGAACACGAGCGACAGGGTGCGACCCTCGACTCCCAAAGCAAGTCGCGAGCCGATCAGAGATCCGATCACCCAACAACGAGTCCGTCCTTGAGACGGACTCGTTTGTTCTTGAGGTGCACGATCGTTCCTGATATTGCAGTGAAGATGATCGCTACCAGCGACGTTCCCTGAGCTTGGTATTGGGATAGGCCCAGCAGCAACACGGTCGACGGCACAATCAACACTCCCCCGCCGATTCCCGCCAGACCTGCGAAGAAACCTGCGACAAGACCGATCCCAAGAGCAACCACAACCTGAGTCAGGTCACCGAATCCGGCCGCACCCGCAAGCGGACTCGCACCACTGATCATGCGAAGCGCTGCCACGAAAAGGACGATGCCAAAGATGATTGTCAAGGTTCGCGGATTGCTCCGATGCATCACTGATGCCCCTACCACCGAACCAGCTATCCCTCCGATGCCAATGGTGACACCGGTCCCGAGCGCCACTTCTCCCGACATCCCAAAGGAAACGGCGCCGGTCGCCGCTATGAGAACTATCGCTGCCAACGACGTGGCGTGGGAACGGTGTTGGTCGAAACCAACCGCCACCAGCAGTGGCACCAGGACGATCCCGCCGCCAACTCCTAGCCCTCCCCCGACAAGCCCGGCCGCCAATCCAATCAGGACGAGCTTCCAGGGTTCCGCTGTGACAAGCTGGTTCACGGCGAGTCAGCCTAGGGCTGAAGCTAGATTCCATCTCGATGACCACAAACGCACTTGAACACGCCCCCACCGAAATGGTGGCCCTGAACGCCGACATAGTCGGCTACAGCAAACTTCTCGCCGACGATTTCGAGGCCACAAC
>QIDW01000432.1 GCA_003230435.1 Acidimicrobiia bacterium
GCTGAGGCCGTCATCCGTCAGTTGATCGTGCGGGGGTACCGGCCAGGCTCCACAATCGAACACGAAACGACACATCGTCTCGCGGCAATAAGGCTCACTCACGACGATCGGCCTGCGACGGTCGTGGATCTCCTCTTCGCATCCAGTGGCGTTGAGCCTGAGATCGTGAGCCAGGCGGAAGAGCTGGAAGTACTCCCCGATCTGGTGGTACCGGTGGCCCGATGTGGCCACCTGCTAGCTATGAAGCTATTGGCGCGCGATGACCGCAACCGCCCCGCCGACTATGACGATCTCCTGGCCCTCGCCGACGTGGCCAACGAGCAAGATCTCTCGCAGGCTTCGGCGATCCTCCAACTCATAACGGATCGAGGCTACAACCGCGGCAGGGATCTAGAGACCAGCCTCGAGGAGCTCCGCCGCCAGACCCGATAGCGGGGCTCACTGCTGAATGGTGCAGGATTCTGACTACTGGATTGATTCTGCTGACCTGGTCTTGGGGGACCTCTCCATCACCGGGGTCTTCGGCCTTGACTCGGGCGGCGCGGTCAACCTCCCGAGAGCGCAGGAAGACCGGTGCGAGGCTCGATCTGTCGGTGCAAGCGCTCTCGAACGGAAGGTGAACTAGTCGTGATGACAGGCGTGAAGTTCGATATCGGGAATCCAGCCCAATTGCCGACTTGTCCGAGCCTAACGCCCCGCCCATACTGCCGGTCCCGAATGAAAGGAATGCTCTCATGATTGAAGAGTCGCTCGTCGCCGAAGACGTCTCAGCGATCGCCGAGGAGGCCTACGTCTACGCCTTCCCCATGCTGATGGGATACCGATACGGGTATGCAACCTTCCTTCAGCCGGCATCACCGGTCTATGCCGGTCCGCTCCGTACGGTGAGGCCGTCACTCTTGACCACACCTTCAAGGAGGTGATTTCGCCCAACGCCGACACCCCCTATTCATTCGCGTTGTTGGACCTGCGGGCGGGACCCTTGGTGTTGACGGTTCCTGAAGTCACAGAACGCTATTACGTGATGCAGTTCGAGGACCTGTTCGGCTATAACGAGCTCTTTGTTGGAAGTAGGGCAACTGGTTCTGGCGCTGGGTCGTATCTTCTCCTGGGTCCGCGGTGGGCTGGTGAGGTGCCCGACGGTTTCGTCTCCTCGTTCCGCTTCGAGACCGACCTGGTGTTTCTGATCGGGCGTAGCCAACTGTTGGGTTCTGATGATCAGGCTGCTCTTGGCAGGGTCATGGAGCAATACCGACTTGAACCGCTCGAGGTGTTCCAGGGAGGCGAAGCTCCTGTTCTGGAGCCGTTCGACTGGCCGCACTGGGACGATGAGGCATCCCGCGACGAGCGGTTCATCGGATACGTCAACACGCTTCTGACCTTGTGCCAACTCCGAACGAGGAGGAGATGTTCGAGCGCTTCGCCAAGATCGGCATTGGACACGGACTGCCGTTTGACATCGGGTCCGTGAGCCCGGACCACAGGGAGGCTCTCGCTCAAGGTGTTGCCTCTGCCCGGACCAGGATGGCCGAGGTCTCCGAATCGATGGGCGAGAACATCAACGGTTGGATGTCCATGGATCCATTCGGCAACCGTGAGTTCTACGGCGACGACTACATGAAACGTGCCGCATCAACAATGATTGGGTGGGGTGGAAACGACCGGATCGAGGCGAACTATCCAATGGCGCGAGGCGACATGGAGGGCAATCCGTTCGACGGCAACGCCAAATACCAACTGACACTCGAAACGGAGCCGCCGGT
>QIDW01000012.1 GCA_003230435.1 Acidimicrobiia bacterium
GCGGGATCCATCCCTCGCCCACCGGATTCCAGGCCACGTACTTGGTGCCGAACAGATTCCAGCCCCACCCGAACGGATCGGAGATCACCTGAGCGATGTAGGCCCCGTTGATGAGGACGAGGGGAATACTGAATGCGATCCAAGCTGCGAGGCCGAGAGGAACCAGTCCAAAGGCGCCACGCACGAACAGATCGCGGAACTCGACAACCTTCCCCGTCACCCGTCGAGAGACCTCAACGAATGGTGCGTATAGGGCGGGCAGGACGACCAGCGAGACGGCCACCATCGCCGTCGCCAGCAGGGCGAACCCGCCCCAACTCCCGCTGAAAGGCGCGTTCGCCCAGTCCTTCAGCATCCCTGTCGGCCCAAGGAGCACGACCGCATAGACGGCGGCCAGCGCAGTCATGATGAACGCCTTCCATGCCTCGTCGCGTCCCTTGAGCAGGACGTCCATCTTGCCGCCGCGCCAGTACAGCCCGATGTTGTCCTTGGTGCAGCCCTTGAGACACTCCATGCACAGCCCGCAGTAGTTGTTCCGGTCCATGTCCCCGATGAACTCGAACCAGGGACACGCATAACCGAAAGGAGTGTCGTCGCGCTGCCTCGATCCGATCATGCATGTCTTGGGCTTGTGGTCCTTACACACCTCACGGTTCTTCGACCGCAACGCAAGGGGCGACACCATTGCGTACAGGCCCTGGAATCCGGAAACGGGGCACAGGTACACGCAGAACGCCCGACGCCGGTAGACCAGCATCAATATCGTGGCGAAGACCCAGATTCCTCCGATCACGACCACGGTGACTATTGGTCGGGTGACCAGGAGGCCGCTGATCACGGCGAGTCCGAGGAAGCCGAAGTTCTGGTTGCGGAGAGGTTTGGGCCATCGCTTGTTCAGACCCCGCGGCTTTTCGAAACCACGGAACTTCACGATGCTTCGTCGCTGTAGCCACTCTCCAGGGCCGGCGAGGGGGCATATGGCACACCACGCCCGGGCGCCGATCGGGACGAGAAGGATGATGAGTATCACCCACCACAGGATCCAAATCAGGACGATCGCGGAGTTCACGTTGCCGAGCGGGTGGCCAAAGATGCCAGCCAGCATCAGGATGTAGAAAATGATCAGGTTCGGGAAGATCAAGAGGAACTGGAAAGAGCGGGTGCCGACGAAGCGCTTGAGTAGCGGAGCCTTCTCGAACAGATCCGGCCCCAGCGGCGCCACCTCGCGAGGGAGGTTCTCTGCGGTGGCGCCGATCTTCACCGGGGTGGCACTCATTCTTCTTCCCTGCGCGCGCTCCAGCCGGCCCAAACTACCGCCCCACTCGCGGCCCCCAGGGCGAGGCCGATCGACCCCGGGAACATCAAGTTCGGCTCCACGATGAGCTTGCCGGTCATGAAGGGGTGGAAGACCCCGCATACCTCGGTGCAGCGAATCCCAAACCTGCCGGCTCGGTCGGCCACAAATTCGAGTGTGAGGTCCTCACCCGGCGTCACTTTCCCTTGCACCCCATAACCATCGACGTACAAACCGTGGGTGACGTCGGCGCTCTCCACGTGGAGCACGACGCGGTCGCCGAGGTTCACTCGGATGACCCCTGGGTCATAGGCGAATTGGCGGGCAGTGATGTGGAT
>QIDW01000250.1 GCA_003230435.1 Acidimicrobiia bacterium
CGGGATGGCTGCGATCAACACGGTGTTCCTGACCTATTTGAGACCGGGCGACATGATCCTCTATTCGACCCCGGTCTACGGAGGAACCGCCAAGATTCTCGAGAGTCTGTTCACCGAACTGGGAGTTACCACCAGGACGTTTCGGTCGAGCGCAAGCGAGGAGGACCTCGGCGAGCTGATAGAGGATGGCTCGCTGGCCATGGTGTACGTAGAAACTCCCGCCAACCCGACCAACGACATATTCGACATTGCTCTGGCGGGCCGGGTGGCTCATGCCCGCGGCGCCAGGCTGGTCGTGGACAACACATTCTTGAGCCCGGTGTGGCAGAGGCCAATCGATCACGACGCCGACCTGGTGGTCCACTCGGCAACCAAGTATCTCGGAGGGCACAGTGATATCACGGCTGGAGCGGTCTGTGGTGGGGCAGAGGACGTCGGGCACGTCGGGCAGCTGCGTCATCTCCGCTATCGACTGGGGACGACGGCGAACCCTTCTACGGCGTGGATGTTGACCAGAAGCCTGGAGACACTCCGGATCCGAGTTGAGAAACAGACCGAGAACGCCATAAGAGTCGCGGCCTTTCTCAAAGACCATTCCAAGGTGGCGACCGTCAACCATCTGAGTCTTCTCGACGCCGACGATCATCGGAAGCAGATCTACGAGAGTCAGTGTCTCGGTCCGGGGGCGATGATCTCGTTCGAGGTAGTCGGTGGGGAGGAGGAAGCCTTTCGTCTCCTCAATGCGATGGAGGTCGTCCATCTGGCAGTTTCGCTCGGCGGAACGGAGTCGCTCGCCTCGCATCCGTGGACGATGAGCCATGCCACGGTGGCTCCCGAGGCAAAGAAGCTGATCGGGGTGACACCCGGTCTCATTCGGTTCTCCGTCGGTGTCGAGGATTCGAACGATCTGATCCATGACCTCGACCAGGCCCTGAGTCACGTTTGAGCTTCATGGGTCGATCAGCCCATATTCGACCACACCCAGCGCGGGCATAATTCCACAGCGGGGACGCGTTGGGAGGCGCGAGACGAGGGAGAGTGGCAATGAAGAAGGCGCTGGTCTTCGTTACGACGCTCGCGTTGGTTCTGATTGCGGGCGCAGCCGTTGCCTTCGCAGCCGGCAACGAGGCATTTGAGAGAGCAACCAGACCCGATGCCTTGGACCAGGAGATTGAGGAGCCTCCGGCCACCGAAGAGGTGAAAGAGGAGAAGCAGGAGGAAGAACCTTCGGAGGAGGAGAAAAGGCCCGAGGAAGATCCTACGAAGGAGGCAGAGGACACGACTCCTCCCGACGTGGTGATCTTGTTCCCTGAGGACGGTCAACGGTTCGATCACAGGGAGGTTGCGTTCGAAGGCAAGACCGAGCCGAACGCAAGTCCGGCGACTACGAAGCCGACGTCGACGAAGAGGGAAACTGGCGAGTCGTTGTTCTCCTGAGCAAGGGTGGCACCACCGTCACTGTCAAGGCGATCGATGAGGCCGGAAACAAGTCAGCCGCTCAGGTTCAGGTCTTCTACGACGCTCCGAAAGAGGAGCCGAAAGAAGAGGAAAAGCCGAAGGAAGAGCCGAAAGAGCACGACTTCTCCGCCAGCCAGAAGTACGGCTCCAGTGGTGAGGACGTCCCGTACGACAAGTGGTACGGAACTGGTGCCCCTGGAACCGAGATCTGGATCGGAAACGACTGGGGATCGGCATCCGCCACGATCGGTGATGGCGGGGAGTGGTTCCTCAAGGTCGAGTTCCCCGGGATTCCCTGTGGCACCCACAGTGTGATTCTCGAGACCGACAATGGCGATGAAAAGACCTATGAGTTCACCAGGGTCTGTGATGAGGGTGGTGACGGCGCCGGCGACGGCGACAGCGACGGCGACAAAGATAAGTAACAGGTGCTCCTACCCAATGGAGCGTGGGGGCGGTCCCGCAGGGGACCGCCCTCGCTAATTCGCGTTCCTAATGCATGGCGGGTCGTATTTGATCTTTTGGCCGCCTAGAAAGCTCTCTGATCGGGTCGACGTAACATCGTTTTATGGAAACCAAGCCTGTCACCCCTGAGACATGGGGTGACTTCCTCGAGGTGATGGGACCCCGCGGTGGTGATGCCGGGTGTTTCTGCATGTATTACCGCCAGACGAGTTC
>QIDW01000407.1 GCA_003230435.1 Acidimicrobiia bacterium
TCGAAACGATTCGGGGGATGACCGGAGGCGTGGGACCCGATGTGGCACTCGACTGCGCCGGGGTCCCCGACTCGTACCGTTGGGCGCTCGCAATGCTCCATAAGGGTGGACGGTGCGCCTCGGTCGGAATCCCTGTCGAGGACGTCTCCCTGTCGCTCCAAGATCTCGTGCTCTACGAGAAGGAGCTCGTGGGCGTGCGTGCAACCGCAGGCGGTATGCGCCGAGCGATACCGTTGGTGTCCGACGGGCGCATCAGGGTCAGCGAACTGCATACGCACACGTTCGCGCTGGACGAATTCCAAACGGCGATCGATACGTTCAACGAGCGGCGCGACGGTGCCTTGAAAGTGATCATCGAGCCCTGAGGACAGGTCGTCAGGAAATAACCGGACCGACGCGATCACTGATTGCGCCGAGTCTTGCCGGGTCGAACGGCGCTTCGAATGGGCTCCCGCGTCGCGGAACTGTCCCACGAGATCGGCGAACGCCCCCGGGTCACCGTCCGCCTTCACTTTCACCGACACTTCGATGTCTGCGGCGTCACGCCCAACGTCTGCGCAGTGGCGGTGGAGCACGTCTACCTTGTGCCGGAGAGTTTCTGGGTCTCCCCCGGGAAGGTTCCACTGGTCCGCCCAGAGAGCGGCGATGCGCAGAGTCCGTTTCTCGCCGGTGCCGCCGATGGTGATTGGCGGATGAGGCTGCTGGATCGGCTTGGGAAGTGCCCTCGCCCCTTCGAGGTGGTGAAAGGGGCCGTCGAAGGTGGTGACTTCCTGGGTGAAGAGGAGGTGGAGGATCTCACAGGTCTCCTCGAGGCGGTCGAATCGCTCTTTCCAAGAGGGGGGAAGTGGGATGTCGTAGGCGACGTGCTCGGCCTCCGCCCATCCCGTGCCGAGACCGATCTCCAGCCGTCCGCCTGAAGTGACGTCGAGCGTTGCTGCCATGTTGGCAAGGACGGCCGGATGGCGGTAGGTGTTGCCGGTAACCAGCACGCCGAGACGGAGGCGGTGTACCAAACCGCTCAGTGCGGCCAGCATGGTCCAGCCTTCGAACACGGCCCCGTGACGGTTGCTGAAGATGGGGTCGATGTGATCGAACGGCGTCGTACAGCTCGATTCGGTCACCCTCCTTCCAGAAGTCCACGATGGGCTGCCAATCGCTGTGCTGGGGTCGGGTCTTGAATGAGAGTCGCAATGTGTGTCCCTCAGTCGGTGAAGGAGGCAGGGGGCACGTCGAAGGGAAGCATGGTCTTGTTGCGGCCCACGAACCGGGCCCGGTGAGTGAAACCAGCCTCTGCCGCCTCGATTCTGGCCAGATCGAGCCCCCAGGCTGCCTGTTCGGGCGTGTGTGCGTCGCTTGCGAACGTGATCGCGAGATCCGCCTCGTGGATCATGCGGATGAATGTGGGTGATGGGTAGATCTCGTGCACAGGGTGACGGAGTCCGCCCGTGTTGATCTCGATGACAACATTGGTCTGCTGGGCAGCCTCGAGGAAGGCGGCATAGAGGTCGATCGGCTCGGTCCGGAAGGGCTTCCGTAGGTATTTGACCCGATCGGGGTGGGTGATGACGTCCACCTTGCCGGATGCAGCCATCTCGGACAGGAGTTCGAAGTAGCGTTCATACACGCGGCGCGGACCGAGGCGTTCCCACTCGAACTCGGAATGTGATCGGTCGAACCACCAACCGTCAATCCAGTGGATCGACCCGAGGAGCAGGTCCCAGGGGTAGGGCTCAATGAGCTCCAGCACGGCGTCGATGTTGTCAGGGAAGAAGTCGACCTCGAGACCGAGCAGCACCGGGAGGCCGGCGCTCTTGGCGGCCAGGATGACCTCGACGT
>QIDW01000349.1 GCA_003230435.1 Acidimicrobiia bacterium
GTGCCGATCGCCATGATCTCCTTCGGCGTCGACTTCGCCTTCCACTCTTTGGGCCGCTACCAGGAGGAACGTCGGCTTGGCCATTCGCCACACCGCGCCTTCGGCATCGGTATGACCGCCGTCATCGCAGCGTTGGTGCTTGCCCTTGCCTCGGATACCGCCGCGTTTCTCGCCAACACCTCCAGTGGCATCGAGTCGACCATCCAGTTCGGAATCGCCACCAGCATCGCTTTGGCAGCCGCATTCATGCTCCTCGGGATAGTCACGCCTCTTGCTGTCGCCACAATCGAGGGACGTCTGGGCTCTGCTCCCGATTCCCGGCGTCGCACGCTGGGCCGCATCGCGGCTCAGACCATCGCCGGGCTGGCAGCGATGACCGTCGTCCTGCTATTGGTGTTCCTCTCGCCTCCGGCGGGAGTCGCTGCTCTTGGTGCGTACGTGGTTCTAGCTCTCATCGTCCCTGTGTGGGTGTCTCGGCGACATCCGTCAGACACGGCGGCTGTCAGCAAAGGTGTGGGGCGGATAGCGCAGATCGTCGGGAGGAGCACTGCCTGGCTGGCTGCCAAGAGGGTGTTCGTCCTTCCCCTCGCTGGAGCCATCACCATCGCCGCGACGTTCCTGGCGGTACAGGTGCCCACTGAGTTCGACGTTGAGGATTTCTTCGCAGCTGACACAGTCGACCTGACCGCTAGCCACGTCGGAGAACGGGGTGGCGAGCCGGCCACGATCTATGTCGAAGCAGACCTCACTCAGCCTGCGGTGGTGGAGAGGCTGGCAGAGTTCCGTTCCGACCTCCAGAGCCTCGACACACCGAGCCTTGCCCGCAGCGATGACGGGGTGGCTCGTGTCGTCGGGAGTGTCCTGGACGTCATCGACGATTCATGGGTCTCGCCCATCACCATTGCCGCGACCGCTCAGGCGACCGGGGTGACGGTTACCGATGCCAATGGTGACGGAATTCCAGATGAGCGCCGCCAGCTCTCCGCTCTTTACTCCTATACACGGCGAGCGGGAGTGGCTCTTGACGAGACTCGATTCCTCCAGACGCCCAACGACGTCCGACAGAACCTATGGATGAGCGACGACGGTGCCCAAACTGCAACGACATTCACGGTTCAGCTCCTCGACACCCGGCGTCAGGAGTCCGTGGTCGAAGCCCGCAATGCTGTCGCTCCGCTGGTAGACGGGCTGCGGGACGATCTCCAAGAGCTGGGCGACGACCCTGTTGTACAACTGACGGGAGGGCCAATCGTTCGCCAGGAGAGCCTCGAAGCCGTTTCCAGGGCGTTGCAGATCTCTCTGCCCATCGCCGTGATTCTTCGCCGTGATTCTCTGTTTCCTGATTGCAGCGGCGTTCATGCGGTCAGTCCGGTTCGGGGCGGTAAGCGTGGTCCCGATCCTGATAACCGTCTCGTTGCTCTACGCCTTCATGAACCTTGCTGGGTACTCCATCAACATCGTCACGGCAACCATCGGGGCAATCTCCATCGGCATCGGGATCGACTTCGCTATTCATTTTACGATGCGATACCGGGAGGAACTGAGCCGAAATGGCGAACGGCATACCGCCGTCCGCAAAGCCGGCGAAGGAACCGGCATTGCTCTGCTCTCATCTGCCGTGTCGAGCGCCGTCGGGTTTTTCATCCTGGCGTTCGCCCCAATGCCGATGTTCGCCAGCTTCGGGCTCCTGACAGCGGTGATGATCTCGATGGCCGCCGCCGCGACTTTGTTAGTCCTGCCCAGTCTCCTCTTTCTGGTGACCAAGGACCAACCCGTCGGACCCGTCGGGTCGGCCGTGACATGACGATTGCCCGGACACCTCGGGCCCATTGGACGACACCCAGGTAACGAGGAATCCACCTGTCGGCGTCATCGGTCTCGAGTCGTTTTCCACCCGGAGTGTGGCTCAGCTCTTCAGGGGTCGTTGCCCTCTTGGTCTCCGGTCGATATGGGTTTCACCGCGACGAGCTCCATTTCGTGATGACGGAACGAGGCTATTGACCGGTTCAGCGCGCTCGAGTCACCCACCCAGGGCGTAGACGAACCCATCACCACTGGCGACGAACACGACACCGTCGACCACCGCAAGGGCACTGCGCACCTGGAGCCCGGTGTTCCATCTCCAAAGCAGCTCCCCGGTTTGGGCATCGA
>QIDW01000473.1 GCA_003230435.1 Acidimicrobiia bacterium
TCGTGTGCCGTCCCAACCATGGGCGCGTCCCGGGCTCGTTGAGTGAGAGTTATCTCCCTATCCTGAGGGCATGAGCCCCGATCCGCGCGTCCGCATCGTCACGGCCACGTCACTCTTCGACGGGCACGACGCTGCCATCAACATCATGCGAAGGATCATGCAGGCCTCCGGAGCCGAGGTGATCCACCTCGGGCACGATCGCAGTGCAGCCGAGATCGCCGAGGCTGCCATCGAGGAGGATGCCCACGCCGTTGCCGTCACCTCCTACCAGGGCGGGCACATGGAGTTCTTCCGTTACCTGCGCGAACTCCTCGACGAGGCAGGCGGCCAGGAGATCCGAATCTTTGGAGGCGGGGGAGGCACGATCCTCCCCGAAGAAGGCGACGAGCTCAACTCGGATGGAGTCGCACGCATCTACTCACCCGACGACGGCCGCAAGTTCGGCCTCCAGGGAATGATCGATGATCTGATGGCCGGGGCCTACCACGAACAACCACCTCTCGACGAGATGGTCGAACATGTGAGCGCCGGGGACAACCGAGCGATCGCCAGAGCGATCACGATCGCAGAGAACGACGGCGAGGACCGCACGGCGTTGCTCGAAGCGATCAGCGCGATGGCTACGGACGGCGAGGTGCCCGTCATCGGCTTCACCGGCACGGGCGGATCAGGCAAGTCATCGATCCTCGACGAGCTCGTTCTTCCGCAGGGATTTTCCCGACCGCAAGATCGCCGTCATCTCGGTCGACCCGACCAAGCGTCGCTCGGGTGGCGCGCTCCTGGGCGACCGCATCAGGATGAACTCGGTCGAAGGCGACAATGTCTACATGCGGTCCCTCGCGACACGCCAGGCGAACCTGTCGATGTCCCCACACGTCGCCTCCGCCGTCGAGATCGTCAAGGCCGCGGGCTTCGACCTCGTCCTCCTCGAGACGTCAGGCATCGGCCAATCTGACACGCAGATCGTCGACGCCTCGGACGTCGCCGTATACGTGATGACGCCCGAATACGGGGCTGCGACCCAGCTCGAGAAGATCGACATGCTGGATTTCGCAGATGTGATCGTCGTCAACAAGTCCGACCGTCGGGGCGCGGACGACGCACTCCGAGATGTTCGCAAGCAAGTGCGCCGCAACCGCGAAGCCTTCGAAATCGCAGACGACGAGCTCCCTGTCGTGGCCACGATCGCGTCGCGTTTCAACGACGACGGCACACAGCAGCTCTACGAGTGGATCATGCGTATCGTCCAGGACCGATTCCCTGATGCCTTCGGCGCCGTCCGCCACCGCGATGGACGATCCCTGCAAGCCGCGTCCGTTACCTCTCCGAGATCGCCGACGCGATCCGCACATACGACGAGACGGCAGAACGAGCCGCTGCCACAGCAGGCGATCTTCAAGCCGTCATCCGTGCCGGCGCCCTCGCTCCCGATGCACCGCTGAGCGACCTTGGGGAGCAGCTACGGTCAGACGTTCCCGAGAGCCTCCTTGCTGCTCTGGACTCATGGGATGCCGAGGTCGACGCCCACGCCGGTGATGAGCTCACGTACGAGGTCCGTGGCACCGAGATCGCCGTCGACAACGAGGTCGTGACGATGTCGGGTACCACCTTCCCGAAGGTCATCCATTCCCCGGTTCGACGGATGGGCAGACCGTGTCCGCTGGCTCTCCCAGGAGAATCTCCCGGGGCGCTTCCCCTACACGGCAGGCGTGTTCCCCTTCAAGCGTGAGCAGGAGGACCCGACCCGCATGTTCGC